>JAFLSL010000001.1 GCA_022510985.1 Ruminococcus sp.
GCGGCAAGATTAAGGCTAAGAAGAACGGTACATGCTACGTTTACGCTTACGCACAGAACGGCGTTTACAAGAAAGTTAAGGTTACTGTTAAAAAATAAAAATCATTATAAGGGCTGTTCAATTGAACAGCCCTCTTTTTTACTTGTTGTAAAGGTTATAAAACAGGACTGCCTTTAGTATTAAGACAGTCCTGCTTAATTGCAAGTATTCTATTTTTATGTTATTATCATATTAATAGGTATATAAGTGCCAAAAGCAGCGAGGAATCTGCTTTTTCGTCCATAAGGAGCAATACCAGAATCAGTATTATACTCTCCTCTTTATCTCTGAAAAGTGCCTTTAAAGGGTCGTTTAAAAGAGAGTTTTTAGGTTGAGATTCAGTAGCTGACTCAGGTTTTTGCTCGGGTGGAGAGTTTTGCGGCTCAGGCGGTGGAACAGGCACTCTGTTCTGTGAGCCTTGAGCCGGGTTTGAATTTCTTTGCGGTGGTTTCGGCGTTGACTGCGAATTTCGCGGGGTATGACTGTGCATCTGCGATGCACGCTTTAAAGCTTCTCGTGTAATAGGATCAATATCGGGCATATTCTACCTTGCTAAATAAGATTAAGTATTCCTTCGTTTTTTAAAACGGGTAGAATCTTCATCAGCCCGAGCATTTTTTTAGCAGAATCAAGCTTGCGACATTTTTCCTCACTTAAAAACGGTCTGAGTGCCGAGAGCAAACGAGTTGTGTCGTCCTCTCGGTTTACTTGGGATAAAAGCGGAACGATTTTCGCAATACTTCCGATGGCGTCATCGGAAAGTGTGCTATCGTTTTGTGTCGGTTCAGGCATCGGAGCATTTTCCTGCGGAGAAATTCCGAGCATTTTGCCGAGACTCTGAACCTGACTTAACGCCTCGGGATCAGCCATAATTTCGGCAATTTTGTCCTGAATATTATCCATTATTTGACAACTTCTTAATAAGTGCTTTGGCGGCAGGCGAATTTAAAATCTCCTGTGACTTTTTTGGATCATTTAAAACTGCCTTTAGCTTTGAAACCTGCTTATCATCCAGGTTTTTCAGCATATTTTCCACCTTTTGTTTATTGCCGTCATCGGCTGTTTGACTGGAGGAAAAACCGTTTTTATTGATGAAATTTGAAATCAAGCTTTGTAATTCATTGTTATTCATAAAACCACCTCGCTATATACTATGCGACTTAACATAAATTATGAATGGGTGATGCTATGAAAATTTTACTTCTTTCAGATTCTCACGGAAATATACGTGATATGATGTCTGCGACTGAAAAATATGGCAGAAACGCCGATATAATTGTCCATTGCGGCGACGGAACAAGAGGAGAGGCTATGCAACTGATGCAAAGCTGTCCCGACAAAACGGTTGTCTGTGTCCGCGGAAACTGTGATTTCGGCAGTATGCTGAGATACACCGAGTACCTTAATGTCTTTGATAAGAAGATTATGATAACACACGGACATCTGTTTGATGTCAAATTTGGTTTAGAGAAATTGTCTTACAAAGCTGAGGAAGAAAACTGCGACCTTGTATTTTTCGGTCATACTCATATTCCGACTGATGTCAGGCTTGGAAATGTGCGGATGATTAATCCGGGCAGCAGCGGAAAATATAACCCGACCTGTGCCACTGTTGAAATCGACCAAAAAGGCAACGTGCTTGTTAATCATATGGAAATTTAAGCTAAGTATAGTATTTTAAAAAGAAATATGTTATAATAAATCTACTAATGAAAAGTTGAGGCTTTTGCTATGGTTTTTCCTGAATTTCAAGGAAACGAAAATTTAAAAAAGTCGCTAAACGAGCTTGAAACTCAAAACCGCGTTCCCCACAGCATTATTATCGACGGCGGAAATGAAGAAACCAGAAGCTTGATTGCAAATCATCTTGCAATGTGGGCGGTATGCGAAAGTGCCGATGAAAAGCCCTGCGGAAAGTGCAGGAGTTGTACTCTCTCAAAGGCAAATTCCCACAGCGATATTCACTTCGCAAAAGGCGAGGGAAAAACCGATATCTACGGAAAAAACGAGATGCATTGGATAATCCGAGACGCATCCATAAGACCTAATATTGCCGACCGAAAGGTCTACATACTTTCGGAGTGTGATCGCAAGCTTCCGATAATTTCTCAGAATACTTTTCTCAAAACGCTCGAAGAACCACCGCAGGACGTGCTTTTTATAATGACCTGCAAAACTTCAAAAAGTCTGCTTGAAACCATCCGCTCAAGAGCCGTAACCTTTACGCTTGAAAGCGAGCTGAGCTTTGATGAGGAATATCTTGAAATTGCTAAGGAAATTGCTCTCGGAATAGTTTCACGCTCCGAGATGGATTTGCTTAAAGCGACATATAAGCTCGATGAAAGGGCAAAGGCACTGGGTGTTTTGGATTTGCTTATACTTTTACTGCGTGACGGACTGGCGGTTTATTTAAACGGACAGGCTGAGCTTGACTTGAAAACTGCTGAGCAACTATGCAAAAAGCTTACAAAACAAAATTATATTGAACTGATAAAAATAACCGAGAACGCACAGCTTGATATTGCTAAAAACGTAGGACTCAAGCTTGTTTCAACCCGATTATGTGCACAATATAGGAGGACTCTATGGCAGAGGTAATAGGAGTAAGATTTAAAGAGGTCGGAAAGATTTACTACTTTGACCCAAAAGATATAAAGTTAAATACAGGCGATACCGTTATCGTTGAAACTGCCCGAGGAATCGAGTGCGGAAAAGTCGCTTTGGCGAACAAAAACATTCCCGATGAGGAGATAGTTCATCCTCTAAAGCCTTTAATCCGTAAGGCTAATGATAACGACCTTTCTCATATAGAGGAAAATAAAAAGCGTGAGAAAGAGGCGTTTAAAACCTGCGAGAAGAAAATCGCAGAACACAAGCTCGATATGAATCTTGTTGATGTCGAATACACCTTTGATAATAATAAAATTCTGTTTTACTTTACAGCTGACGGACGTGTTGATTTCAGAGGATTGGTTAAGGACTTAGCGTCGGTTTTCCGTACAAGAATTGAGCTTAGACAAATCGGCGTTCGCGACGAAGCAAAAATGCTCGGAGGTTTAGGTGTTTGCGGCAGACCGTTCTGCTGTCACAGTTTTATGGGAGATTTCCAGCCCGTTTCAATAAAAATGGCTAAGGAACAGGGGCTTTCCCTCTCTCCCGTAAAAATTTCGGGAACCTGCGGACGGCTTATGTGTTGCTTAAAGTACGAGCAGGACGCATACTCAGACCTTCTCAAACACACACCGAAGGTTGGGGCAATTGTAAAAACTCCCGAGGGTAAGGGTCTCGTTGTTGAGACTAACCTTATTTCAGGAAATTTGAAGGTAAAGCTTGACTCGTCTCCCGAGGATGTTGCACCTTCAACCTTTAAGGTTAATGAAGTGAAAATCTTAAAGGACGGATATATAAGGATGAACAAAAAGGAGCTTGACGAACTTAAGCACCTTGAGGAATAAGCTAATTATTCGTTTATTATTTATATTTTTTAATATCTAAATTAGTGCAAATTTACTAAATTAGAATAAACTTACACATTAGGCAAAACTAACCTCTTGCATTTTAAAAAAAATATGATAAAATGAGGATAGTAATTAAAGGAGGATATTATTATGGCATACAAGATTAATGAAGATTGCATTATGTGCGGTGCTTGTGCAGACGAGTGTCCTGTAAGTGCAATTACAGAAGGCGACGGAACATATGTAATCGATGCAGACACTTGCATTGATTGTGCATCTTGTGCTGATGCTTGCCCTGTAGGTGCTCCTGTTGAGGCATAATAAAAAATTTAACTAATCAGAAAACGGCAAGGTTTATCCTTGCCGTTTTTATTTTTAATTCTCTTCATCATACCTTGCAGTTCCTATCCTACAGACATACCCCCCTGACGTTTTTGCCGCTATCAGATTTTGAATAGAAAGGATAGGCTCTGCTATAGACTTTTACTATATTGCCGCGTTTTTTATAAGTGTCCGATTCTTAAATTTTAATTATTAATTATTAATTCTTATAACGCTTGCACAAGCTTTACTGTAATGATATAATTAAACTTAAATAAGAAAGGGGCGAGAAAATTGCTAAAAAACGGGGAACATTTTGAGCCGCTCGGAAACGGTGTCGAAGTTATCGTTAATGATCTTTTTCATTTTTCAACAGATACAATTCTTCTCGCTGATTTTGCTGCTCCACGGAAAAATTCCAAGGCGGTTGACCTCGGTACGGGTTGCGGGACTATTCCGCTTTTATGGTGCAGAAATGACCGAACTCTCGAAATTACCGCCGTTGAAATTCAGCCGGAGGCGTGTGATATGTTCGCACGTTCAGTAAAGCATAACGCACTTTCAAATATAGAAATAATTAACACCGATTTAAAGATGTTAAAAGGGGTAATTCCATTCGGATATTTTGACCTTGTCTGTTGTAATCCGCCTTATAAGCTCGGCGGCGGCGGCATTAAAAATCCCGACACCGAAAAGCTCTTAGCTCGCCACGAGGAAAGCTGTACGCTGGACGATATTGCAAAGACGGCAAAAAATCTTTTGCAATTCGGCGGAAGATTTTGTATGTGCCAGCGTCCCGAAAGGCTTACCGATGTTTTAGAAACTATGAGAAAAAATTCTTTAGAGCCAAAGCGTCTTAGGTTTGTTCAACAGAGGACAGATAAAAAACCTAAGCTCTTTTTAGTCGAGGGCAGACGTTCGGCAAAAAGCGGCAGCTTAGTTGTTGAGCCTACTCTTTTCATTGAGGAAAACGGCTCATTATCCGAGGAAATGAAAAAAATCTACGGGAGCTACAAGGAGGGGCATTATGAGTAATACGTTATATGTAGTTGGAACGCCGATAGGTAACCTCTCCGATATGTCGCCGAGAGCCGTAGAAACTCTTAGGAATGTTGATTTTATTGCGGCTGAGGATACAAGAGTAACCTTAAAGCTACTTAATCATTTTGATATAAAAAAGCCTATGGTGAGCTACTATGAACACAATAAGCGTGAGCGTGGGGAAGTAATCTGCACGCGTATTATGTCGGGCGAGGACTGTGCGATTGTTACCGACGCAGGTATGCCCTGCATTTCCGACCCAGGCGAAGATTTAATCAAGCTCTGTGAGGAAAAGGGCATAAAAACCGTGGTTGTTCCGGGACCGAGTGCCGTAATTTCCGCCCTCGCCGTGAGCGGACTTGAAACGGGAAGATTTTGTTTTGAGGGTTTTTTAAGCGTAAATAAGAAGAGCCGAAAAGAACACCTCGAAAGCCTTAAAAATGAAAAACGCACGATGATTTTCTACGAGGCACCGCACAAGCTCCCGACTACTTTAAAAGATTTGTACGCTGCGTTTGGCGAGAGAAAGCTGACTATAGTCCGCGAGATTACGAAAATCCACGAGGAAACTATCCGCACAACTACTAAAATCGCCGCCGAAGAGCTTGCCGAAAGCGGAATGAAGGGCGAAATTGTTCTTGTCCTTGAAGGAAAAAAAGACGAGCAAAAAGAGGAATATACTCTCGAGCAGGCTATAGGTCTTGCCCGAAAGCTCGTTGAAAACGGAAATAAGCTCAGCGATGCGGCTAAGGAAATAGCCTCGCTGACGGGTTTTAAGAAAAATGAAATCTACAAGGAGCTTGTATGACGGCTTTAGAAAAAATTCATTCGCTTGACGCCTTCGGTTCGCGACCGGGGCTTGACAGAATAAAAAGATTTCTACAGATAATCGGCAACCCTCAGGACGATTTAAAATTTGTCCATGTTGCGGGTACAAACGGAAAAGGCTCAACCTGTGCTCTTTTAAGCTCAGTTTTGTGTAGTGCGGGTTATAAGACAGGACTTTTCATCTCGCCTTATATCGTCGATTTTCGTGAGCGAATTCAGATTAACGGCGAAATGGTTTCACAGGAAATTTTAGACGATGCGGTTGAAAAAACATTTCCGATAATCGAAAATCTTCGCGATGAAGGATGCATTATTACAGAGTTCGAGTATGTTATGGCTCTCGAATTTTATATCCATAAAAACGCGGGCTGTGACGTTGTTGTTCTCGAAACCGGACTTGGCGGACTTCTCGACTGCACCAATGTTATAAAACCGCCTCTGTGCTCTGTGATTACGAAAATCGGGCTTGACCACACCGCGGTTTTAGGTGACACGATTGAGGAAATTACCCTGCAAAAATGCGGAATTATAAAGAACGGCTCGGTTGCCGTAGCGTCCGTGCAATGCGAAAAAGCGATGAAAATTATCGAGGAAAACTGTCGGGATAAAAATGTTCCGCTTGTTAAAAGCGAGAGTGTCGAGCTTAAAATTATTGAGCAGAGCATTACCCACACGAAGTTTATTTATAACGGACTTGAACTCACTTTGCCATTTGTCGGGGAACATCAGCTTGAAAACGCAAAATCTGCACTTTGTGCGATTGAGGTTATAAAAAAACATTTCGATATTACGCCCGAGAGTATTCAGAACGGCTTTAAAAATGCGGTAAACCCCGCGAGGTTTGAGCTGTTATCGGAGAATCCGATGATTATTCTCGATGGTGCCCACAATCCCGACGGCATAACGGCTCTGAAAAAAGCTGTCGAAAAATATAACACAAAAAAGAGTGCTGTTCTAATTCTCGGTATGCTCGCCGATAAGGACAGCAAAAGCTCGATAAAGATTTTAGAGGGTACGTTTGATACGGTTTATACCGTTCCTGTAAACAATCCCCGGGCACTTAATTCGAGGGAACTTTCGGAGAGATGTAAGCCTTATTTTAATGAGGTTAGAGCCTTTGATGATGTGAACTCAGCACTAAAATCCGCACGTGAAATTGCCCTGAAAAACGACAGTCTGCTTGTTGTTGCAGGTTCTCTTTACCTTGCGTGTGAAATTCGCCCGAAAATAAAATAGCAGAAAACATTTAACGACATATTTTTCAGCCTGTATCAATTATTATTGGTACAGGCTATTTTTTTAGGAGAACTAATATGATACAAACTGATTATAAAAACGATGTGCTGACGGTTTACCTGAACGGAGAAATCGACCATAATCGTGCCGCAAATATTCGCACCACAATCGACAGCCGAATAAATTCCCTGCGGCCACGCCGCCTTGAGCTTGATTTTTCGAAGGTCAGTTTTATGGACAGCTCGGGGATAGGACTTATTATGGGGCGTTACCGTGCGGTCGGACTTGTCGGCGGAGAGCTGAAAATTACCAACATACCTGAAAATCTGTCTCGTATAATCGAGCTGAGCGGTGTAACTTCATTGGGGGTGTTATAAATGAATGTAATAAATGAAATGCACCTGAAATTTCCGAGCAAAAGCATTAACGAGAGCTTTGCGAGAAGTACGGTTTCTGCATTTGTTATGGAGCTTGACCCGACAATTTCGGAACTTGCCGATATAAAAACCGCTGTCAGCGAGGCAGTAACGAACTGTATCGTCCACGGTTATCGCCGTGAAATCGGAACGGTTTACATAGATGCAAAGATTACCGAGGATAAGCTTGTTATAATAAAAATCCGCGATAAAGGCGTTGGCATAGAGGATGTAGAGCTTGCTATGCAGCCGCTGTTTACAAGTGCAAAGGATGAGGAACGTGCAGGACTTGGGTTTGCAGTTATGCAAAGCTTTATGGACAGCGTAAAGGTGCGTTCTGTACCAGAAAAGGGGACAAGCGTGACCCTTATGAAAAAGATAGTACCGCTTAGATGAACGAGCGAGATAAGGTAGTTGAAAATAATTTAGCTCTTGTGCACGCGTGTTGCAAGCGTTTCAAAAACCGCGGCATTGAATATGACGAGCTTTTTTCCGCCGGATGCGTAGGGCTTGTAAAGGCGGTTAATAAATTTAATCCCGATTTAAATCTCCGACTTTCTACTTACGCCGTGCCCGTAATTCTCGGCGAAATAAAGCGTCTGTTCAGAGACGGCGGAACAGTTAAGGTCAGCCGAAGCCTAAAGGAGCTATCGTTGAAAATTAACAGGGAAACTCAGGCTTTTCAGGACGAGTTTGGGCGAAGCCCCACGGTTTTAGAGCTTTCAAAACGGCTTTCCGTGGACGAGGATAAAATAGCCGATGCAATTAACTCCGCACGCTATCCTATTTCACTTACTAACAGCTATGAGGACGACGAAAATCGACAGATTGACCTGCCAACTGATGATATAATGGACAAGCTGACCGAAAGGCTGGCACTTTCAGAGGTTATTAATCTTTTGAGCTTTGACGATAAAAAGATAATTGAACTTCGTTATTTTAAATACCGTACCCAAAGCGAAACCGCAAAGGTTTTAAATATGACGCAGGTTCAGGTCAGCCGACGTGAGAAAAAAATACTCACATTTATGAGAGAAAAGCTCTCTGTTTAATTTATCCATAATCTGCCTTTCATAAAATCTCCAAACAAAAGGACTGTATCGTGAGTGATACAGTCCTTTTGATATTTATTCATAAAGCTTTTTCAAATCTTCCAGATCGTACGGAGTTTGCTGATATACGTAATAGTTAAGCCAGTTTGAAAATAACAGCGACGCATAGCTACGCCAGGTCATAAGCGGAGTTTGGCTCGGGTCGTCGTCGGGAAAATAGTTTTCGGGAATATTTGTATCAAGTCCTTTGTTAATATCCCTGAAATACTCTCGTGCAAGTGTATCGCGGTCGTATTCTGCGTGACCGAGAACGTAGAACTCACGTCCGTTTTTATTGCAGACTATTGAAACGCCCGCCTCATCGCCTTTTGCAAGAATTTCGAGTTTATCTTGACTTGTGATGTCTTCCTCCTCAACGCCCGTGTATCGCGAATGAGGTATCACAAAGGTGTCATCATAACCCCGAAGCAGTGGGTGAAGAGGATTTAAAATCTCATGCTCAAAAACACCCGAAAGCTTTTCCTCGAATTCAAACTTTCTAACGCCGTAGCGGTAATAAAGTCCCGCCTGAGCACCCCAGCAGATGTGAAATGTTGAGTAGACGTTTTTCTTTGCCCAATCCATAATTTCACAAAGCTCATCCCAGTAGTCAACTTCCTCAAAATCCATAAGCTCAACAGGGGCACCCGTGATAATCATACCGTCAAAACGCTGACCCTTAACTTCGTCAAAGGTTTTGTAGAAGGTTGTGAGATGTCTGCGTGAGGTGTTTTTTGATTTGTGAGTTGCCATCTGTAAAAGCTCGATATCCACCTGAAGCGGACTGTTTCCGAGAAGTCTCATAAGCTGAGTTTCGGTTTCGATTTTAGTCGGCATAAGATTAAGGATAATAATCTTCAACGGACGAATATCCTGTGCCATAGCTCTTTCTTCGGACATAACAAAAATGTTTTCGCCCTCAAGAATTTTTATAGCAGGAAGATTACTTTGTACTTTAATTGGCATAAAATCACCATAGAATTCAGATTAATACTGCTTGCCCCAATATACCATATGCTTTGCGGGCTTTTGGCAGCATACGCAGGTATCGGCAAGTTGCTCTTCCTCAAAAGGAATACAACGGCTCTTTACTCCGCCCGTAACTTCCTTTAATTTGTCCTCGCATTCGCTGTCGCCGCACCACATTGCCTTGATAAATCCGCCCTGCTCTTTTCCAAGCTCAACAAACTCATCGAATGATGTCGCAACGTGGGTTTTCTCCTGCATATTTTTAAGTGCTTTTTCGTACATATCGTTGTGAATTTGCTCTAGGGTTTGTGCGATTTTTTCCTCAAGATTTTCAAGAGGGGTGAAAATCTTTTCGCGGGTATCTCTGCGTACGATTACGCACTGGTTATTTTCAATATCCTTAGGACCGATTTCAACTCTGACAGGAACACCCTTCATTTCGTACTCGGCAAACTTCCAACCGGGAGCGTGGTCGCTGCTGTCAAGCTTAACTCGAAACTGTTTTTGAAGTCTTTCTTTAAGCTCGTCCGCTTTTTCTAAAACGCCTTCCTTGTGTTGTGCGATAGGAATGATAGCAACCTGAATCGGGCTTACCTTCGGCGGAAGAATAAGTCCGTCGTCGTCGCCGTGTACCATAATAATCGCACCTATCATTCTTGTTGAAACGCCCCAGGAGGTTTGATGCGGATAATGGAGCTTGTTATCTCTGCCCTGGAATTTAATATCGAAGTTCTTCGAAAAACCGTCGCCGAAGTAGTGCGAGGTTCCGCCCTGAAGTGCAACGCCGTTGTGCATCATCGGCTCGATTGTATATGTAGCCTCAGCTCCCGCAAATTTCTCTTTTTCGGTCTTTTGACCTACAACTGCGGGGATTGCGAGGGTATCGCGGTAGAAATCTTCGTAAACCTTGAGCATACGGAGAGTTTCTTCCTTAGCCTCCTCGGCGGTTTCGTGCATTGTGTGGCCTTCCTGCCATAAAAACTCGGAATTTCGAAGGAAAGGTCTTGTTGTCTTTTCCCATCTTACAACCGAGCACCATTGGTTATAGAGCTTCGGCAAATCGCGGTAGGTTTCGATAACCTTTTTATAATGCTCGCAGAATAAGGTTTCTGAGGTAGGGCGAACACAAAGACGCTCGGTAAGCTTTTCCTGACCGCCTACTGTAACCCACGCACACTCGGGAGCAAATCCCTCAACGTGGTCCTTTTCCTTCTGAAGAAGGCTTTCGGGAATAAACATCGGCATGTAAACGTTTTCAACGCCTGTTTCCTTAAAACGCTTATCCATATCAGCCTGAATATTTTCCCAAATCGCATAGCCGTACGGACGGAACACCATACATCCCTTAACGCTTGAATAGTCTACAAGCTCTGCTTTCTTTACAATATCTGTATACCATTTTGCAAAATCTTCGTCACGGCTTGTAATAGCCTCGACCATTTTCTTATTATTAGCCATACTTTCCTCCGTATAACAATTCTACATCAATAACATTCCTATTATACATAAAAGCTGCGGATTTTTCAAGCAATTTGCCCCTGAATTTGATTTAATCTTAAATAAAAAGAAAAAAGCAGGGGACTAAGCCCCTGCAAAATTAACAAAATTAAAAATTATGAGTTAGCCTCAATGTAGTTTACAAGAGCACCAACAGTCTTGATGTTCTCAATTTCATCGTCGGGAACTTCAATCTCAAACTCATCCTCGATAGACATAAGAAGGTCTACAACGTCAAGAGAATCTGCACCTAAATCGTCCTGAAGATCTGTTGCTTCTGTAATCTTATCTTCTTCAACGTCGAACTGCTCAGCTAAAATAGACTTAACCTTTTCTAATACCATTTTATTATCCTCCTAAAATAATTTTCTTAGCACACCGACCTATAGACAAAGTGGTGTTTTTTTGCTACAATGGTCTAAGTTAACAACTCAGTTGTTACTAGACTATATTATTAGTAAATTACCACTTTGTCAATAATTATTTCAAAAATTTTACTTTTTTTAAGTTTGTTCAACTTATATTATGCTTTCGGAGGTAGAGTTATGTCTAAAAAATATGCTGTTATCGGGCATCCTATCGGTCATACTATGTCGCCTTTTATCCACAAAAGACTTTTTGAGCTTTACGGAATAGATGCCGAGTACGGGGTTTTGGATATTAATCCCGTGAATTTGGAGCGAGATTATAACGAGATATTAAAAAGTCTCGATGGCTATAATATAACTATTCCTCATAAGCAGGCGATAATTCCGTTTTTAGATGGTATTGATTCTAAGGCAAAAATGTACGGAAGTGTAAATACGGTTAGTAATAATGATGGATTTTCAAAGGGCTATACAACCGACCCCGACGGCTTTTTAAAGGCACTCGAGTACGCAAAAATTCCGATTGACGGACGTGTGGTTATCCTCGGCTGCGGCGGAGTTGCCCGCACAATGGCGTACGAGGTTCTTTTAAAAGGTGTTCCTTTTGAGTTCGCTATAAGAGCAGAGGATAAAGAAATGGCTGAAAAGCTGATTTCTGAAATTAACCAAACGCTTGATAATCCTAAGGTAAGCTATATCACAATCCCCGAGCTTTCGGGCGATATTAATACGCTTATAAACGCAACGCCTATAGGAATGTCGCCGAATACCGACTCTCAGCCGATAAGTGATATTCAGCTGAAAAAGTGTGCAAACGTATTCGACGCGATTTACAATCCGCTTGAAACAAAGCTCATTAAAAACGCTAAGAAAAACGGAAGTAATGCAGAGGGCGGAATGTCGATGCTTGTTTGGCAGGCTGTAGTTTCTCACTATCACTGGGACAAAAGCACATACGATGCAGGCGATATTGAGAAGCTCTGCATTGATGCGGCAAAGGAGCTTATGAGCCGATGAAAAATATTATTCTATGCGGTTTTATGGGTTGCGGAAAAAGCACAATAGGAAAAATTCTTTCAAATAAAACCAAAATGCCGTTTATTGATATGGATAAATATATCGAGAAAAAAACGGGTATGACGGTAAGCGGAATTTTTGAGAAGTACGGCGAGGGAAAATTTCGCGAAATTGAGAGCGAGGTTTGCCTTGAGCTTTCAGAAAAAAGCGATTTAATTATTGCCGCAGGCGGCGGAACGCTGACATTTCAAAAAAATATTGACGTTCTTAAAAGAACGGGCAGAATTGTTTTTATTGACGTTAAGTACGAAATGCTTTGCAAAAGATTAAAGCACGATAAAAAAAGACCGCTGTTGCAGGTTGAAAACCGTAACGAAAAAATAAAAGAGCTTTTAAAGGCGAGAACACCGATTTATAAAAGTGCGGCATCGATTTATGTTGACGGAAATTTCAGCTCGGGATATGTGGCAGATATAATTCTCGGCATACTTAACTAAGCTTGACATTAGCACTTTAAAGTGCTAATATATTTTTGAATATTGTAATATTTTAAAGGGATGATTTGAATTGATTATTGTATTAAAACCTGAATGTACTAAAGAACAGCAAATTCAGTTTTCTGAGATGCTTAAGGAAAACTATGATGTTAAAGTAAACGTCTGGAACGGAGTTCATTCAACCGTACTCGGACTTCTCGGCGATACAACTCCGATTGATATTGAATATATTGATGCACAGAATATTGTCGAGAGCGTAAAGCGTGTTCAGGAGCCGTATAAAAAGGCGAATAGAAAATTCCACCCCGAAAATACCGTTATCGACCTCGGCAACGGAGTGAAAATCGGCGACGGAAGCCTTCATATTATGGCAGGTCCCTGCTCGGTTGAAAGCGAAAAGCAGATTGTCGAGATTGCAAAGTCGGTTAAAAAGAGCGGTGCAACGCTTCTTCGAGGCGGTGCGTTTAAGCCGAGAACCTCTCCCTATGCTTTCCAGGGACTTAAATCAGAGGGATTAGACCTTCTTAAAATTGCCCGAAAGGAAACGGGGCTTCCGATTGTTACCGAAATAATGAGAACCTCTCATATTGATATGTTTGAGTCCGTAGACGTTATTCAGGTCGGTGCAAGAAATATGCAGAACTTCGAGCTTTTAAAGGAGCTTGGAAAAATAGATAAACCTATTCTTCTTAAACGCGGACTTTCCGCAACAATTGAGGAATGGCTGATGTCTGCCGAGTATATTATGGCAGGCGGCAACAATAAGGTTATCCTCTGTGAACGCGGTATCCGTACCTACGAAACCTTCACAAGAAACACAATGGACGTTTCCGCTATTCCGATTATTAAAAAGCTTTCGCACCTTCCCGTGGTTGTCGATCCGAGCCACGCTTCGGGTAAAAGCTGGCTTGTTGAGCCGCTTGCAATGGCGGCAGTAGCTGCCGGTGCAGACGGACTTATTATCGAGGTGCATAACGATCCTTCCCACGCTCTCTCCGATGGAGCACAGTCGTTAACTCCAACGCAGTTTGACGGCGTTGCCAAGAAAATTTTTGATTTAAAGAAAGCCTTAGGTTAACTTCTCGGGCTAAAAGGTTGGTGGTTATATGAAAATCGCGGTCGTTGGTATGGGTATTATCGGCGGAAGCTTTTGCAAGGCGATAAAAAAATATACCGACCATTATGTAATCGGAATGAACCGTACAAAGTCTACGCTTAAAAAAGCTTTTGATGACGGAGCGATTGACGAAATGGGCGATGAGAAAAGCCTCTCAGAAGCCGACGTTATCATACTCGCTCTTTATCCGCAGGCGTCGATAGATTTTGTTGAAAAATATGGTGGATTTATAAAAAAAGGTGCAATCGTCACAGATTCCGCAGGTATAAAATCCGAAATCTGTCCCAGACTTTGTGAGCTTTCAGAGCAGTTCGACTTTGAATTTGTCGGCAGTCACCCTATGGCAGGTAAAGAAACTAACGGCTACGAGTCGGCGGACGCAACTCTCTACAATGGTGCAAGCTATATTATCGTTCCTTGTAAGGCAAGTGAAAAGTCCGTAAAGACCCTCGCTGATTTAGCTCTCGAGTTAAAATTCGGAATGATTAAGATAACAAGTCCCGAGGAGCACGACAGGATGATAGCCTTTACATCCCAACTGCCCCACGTTCTGGCGTGTGCTTATGTGTTAAGCCCGTGCTGTAAAAATCACAAGGGCTTTTCCGCAGGCTCCTATAAGGACGTTTCTAGAGTTGCAAATATTAACGCCAAACTTTGGAGCGAACTGTTTTTGGAAAACAGAGAGCCTTTAATCGGCGAGCTTGATACCCTTATTGATAATATCCACGCTATCACAGATGCGGTAAAAGCTAATGATAAAGAAGGCATAGAAGAATTGCTTGAAAGGGCTCATAAAACTAAGGAGGCACTCGGAGAATGAGAACGGTAAAAGTACAAACACATACTCCCCGTAATGCCTATGATATTATTATTGAACGCGGACTGATTAAAAATGTCGGCTCTCTTGTAAAGAATGTTTCAAGTGCGTCTAAGGTTACGGTAATAACCGACAGTAATGTTGAGAAAATCTACGCCGAAGGCGTAGTTTCTTCGCTTAAAGAAAGCGGATTTGACACGAGTCTTTTTGTGTTTCCCGCCGGAGAGAAGAGCAAAACCCTCTCTACAGTTTCCGATATGTATGACCATATGGTGAATTTCCGTATGTCGAGAAAAGATATTGTTGTCGCTCTCGGAGGCGGAGTTACGGGAGATATGGCTGGATTTGCCGCGGCTTCGTATATGCGTGGAATTGATTTTGTACAAATTCCGACCTCGCTTTTGGCACAGGTTGATTCTTCCGTCGGAGGAAAAACCGGCGTAAATATTAAGCAGGGAAAAAATTTAGTCGGTGCGTTTCATCAGCCGATTTTAGTAATTATAGATCCCGATACCTTGAAAACTCTGCCCGATTACTATATAAACGATGGTATGGCAGAGGTTATAAAGTACGGTTGTATCAAGGACAGCGAGCTTTTTAAAACCTTAGAGGACAAAAACGCTCTCGATATTATCGAAGATGTTATCGAGCAATGTGTAAGCATAAAAAGAGATGTTGTAAATCGCGACGAAAAAGAGGCAGGAGAGAGAATGCTTTTGAATTTTGGGCATACTCTCGGTCATAGTCTTGAAAAAATATACAACTTTGAAGGACTTTCCCACGGACAGGCTGTTGCAATCGGAATGGTTATGATTACGGCTGCGTCTGAAAATGCGGGTATAACCGAAAAAGGAACTACAGTTAAAATCATCTCTCTTTGTAAAAAGTACGGCTTGCCCGTAGAGGATAAGGCTGACAAAGAGGAAATTGCCGCTATCTGTGCAGGCGATAAAAAAGCAGGCAGCGGTAGCGTAAATCTTGTTTTATTAACGAAAATCGGCGAAAGCTTTACGAAAAAAACTCCCCTTTCAGAGCTTGAAGAATTTATAAGTATTTGAGGAAAATATGTCGGATATCATTGTAAAACCGTCACAACTTAACGGACGAGTAACAGCACCTCCGTCAAAAAGCGATGTGCACAGAGCGATAATCTGTGCGGCTTTGTCGAGAGGTGTTTGTGAAATTGCACCTGTTTCTCTGTCTAACGATATAAAGGCAACAATAGGCTGTATCCGTTCGCTAGGTGCGTCGGCACAGCTAAACGGCGATGTGCTGACTGTTGACGGAAGTGATATCTTTAAAAAGAAAACCGCCTCTCTCGACTGTGGAGAAAGCGGTTCTACTCTTAGGTTTTTTGTTCCGATTGCCGCGGCAGGCGGAGTAGAAACCGAATTTATAGGACACGGAAGCTTAGTTTCACGTCCGATAGGACTTTTTGCAGATATTCTGCCGAAAGCGAATGTCGAATGTGAAACCTCGGGAACTTTGCCGCTAAAGATAAAAGGCAAACTAAAGTCAGGAACCTTTGAGGTCCCCGGAAATATAAGTTCACAGTTTATAACAGGACTTTTATTTGCACTTCCGCTTATTGACGGAGACAGCAAAATAGTCCTCACAACTCCGTTGCAGAGCGTCGGCTATATTAATATGACGATAACTTGTATGAAAAAGTTCGGCGTTGAGATTGAGAAAACAGATTACGGTTGGTTTGTAAAAGGAAACCAGAAGTACACCCCAAGGAATTACCAAACTGACGGAGATTGGTCGCAGGCGGCATTCTTTTTAGCGGCAGGTGCGATTTCTGGCGATATTACCGTAGGCGGAGTTGATATAAATTCAACTCAGGGCGATAAGGAAATCGTGAGCCTGCTTAAAAAATTCGGAGCAGATATTGAAATCGGCGACAACAGCGTGAGAGTAAAAAAATCTGATATGAAAGCAATTGATATAGACGCTCGCCAAATTCCCGACTTAGTTCCGATACTTTCTGTAATTGCGGCATTAGCGAGCGGAACTACTACAATTCACTCAGCAGAAAGACTTCGCATAAAGGAGAGCGACCGGCTGAAAACGACTGCAAATATGCTGAAATCTATCGGCGGTAAGGTCGAGGAAAAGCCCGACGGCCTTGTGATTTTGGGAAGTGAGGGCTTTAAAAGCGGTACGGTTGACGGCTCGAACGACCATCGAATTGTGATGTCCGCGTCGGTTGCGGCACTTGCGTGCGAGGGCGATGTAAAAATTACAGATAAAGAAAGTATAAATAAAAGCTTCCCGAATTATTTCGAGGAGTACAAAAGGCTCGGAGGTGTTTTTGATGTCTAGCTACGGCGAAAAAATAAAGCTCACTATTTTCGGCGAAAGCCACGGTGAGGCTATAGGTGCGGTAATAGACGGAGTGCCTGCGGGCTTTAGAATTGATATGGATAAGGTGCTTTTGCAAATGGCACGCAGAGCTCCGGGAAAGGATAAAACCGCAACACCGAGGCTTGAAAAAGATTTTCCGAGTGTAAAGTCGGGAATTTTAAACGGCGTTACAACAGGTGCACCGATAGCCTGTGTAATTGAAAATACAAATACAAGAAGTGCGGATTATTCAAATCTTCTCAATAATCCACGTCCCGGTCACAGCGACTATACTGCTTTCATTAAATACGGCGGCAATAACGACATTCGCGGCGGCGGTCATTTCAGCGGAAGATTAACTGCCCCGATTGTGTTTGTCGGTGCGGTTTTACGCCAGATTTTAGAGCAGAAGGGTATTAAAATTGCCGCTCATATAAGCTCAATCGGAGATGTTAAGGACGAACCGTT
>JAFLSL010000010.1 GCA_022510985.1 Ruminococcus sp.
GCATTCGGAGTAATTGTCGCACATTTTACAGCAACTCCGTATTTTTTGGTAGCCTCTGCACTGTCAAATGTAACCTGATCTTTAGTCTTTTCTCTGTACTCAAGACCTAAATCGTAGTACTCGGTTTTGAGGTCGATATACGGCAAAAGAAGTATATCCTTAATTTGTTGCCATATAACTCTTGTCATCTCGTCTCCGTCCATCTCAACGAGCGGAGTTTTCATCTGAATTTTACTCATTAGCTATTCTCCTTTGTGTAATCAAGCAAACCGCCTGCAATAATAATTGCCTTTGTTCTGTCTGTAAGCTCGCATACAGCCTCAACAGTTTCGCCGCTTGTCTTGTTTACAACTGTAATATTTTTTCCATCCATAATTTCCTGTTTAACATTCGGAAGCTCAAGCTGATCTCCGAGGTTAAATTTATCGTAATCCGATGCATTCAAGAATGTAAGCGGAATAATTCCTGCGTTGATAAGGTTTGCTCTGTGAATTCTTGCAAAGCTCTTAACGAGTACAGCCTTAACTCCGAGATATAAAGGAGCAAGAGCCGCGTGCTCACGTGATGAGCCTTGACCGTAGTTTTCTCCGCCTACAACGATACTGCTTCCCAAAGCCTTAGCTCTGCTGGGGAAGTCCTTGTCGCATACTGTAAAGCAATGCTCGGAGATTTTCGGAATATTTGAACGAAGCGGAAGAATTTTTGCTCCGGCAGGCATAATATGGTCGGTTGTAATATTGTCGCCAACCTTAAGACTGCAGGATGCCTCGATTTTATCTGAAAGAGGGGAGGTTTTTGGGTAAGGCTTAATGTTCGGACCTCTTAATACCTCAACGCTGTCCATTTCATCGACAGATGCAGGCTCAATAACCATATTGTCGTTAATAAGGAACTTTTCAGGCATCTCGATTTCAACATCAGCACCGAGAGTTGTCGGGTCTGTAAATACGCCGGTCAGTGCCGATGCCGCTGCGGTTTCGGGGGAAACGAGGTAAATCTGACCGTCGGCAGTACCCGAACGTCCCTCAAAGTTACGGTTAAATGTTCTGAGTGAAATACCGCTTGAATTAGGCGACTGACCCATACCGATACAAGGACCGCACGCACTCTCTAAAATTCTTGCACCTGCCGCAATCATATCACCTAAAGCACCGTTTAAAGCGAGCATATTAAGAACCTGCTTGCTACCGGGAGCAATAGCAAGGCTAACACCATCTGCAACGGTTTTTCCCTTAAGAATAGCAGCAACCTTCATCATATCTCTGTATGATGAGTTTGTGCAAGAGCCGATACATACCTGATCAATCTTCTGACCTGAAAGTGATTCGATAGTTTTGATGTTATCGGGTGAATGAGGACAAGCCGCAAGGGGCTTAAGCTCGTCTAAGTTAATATCTATAATTTCGTCATATTCAGCGTCAGCGTCGGAAGAAAGCTCAATATAATCTTCCTCTCTGCCTTGAGCCTTTAAGAATTCTCTTGTGATTTCGTCGGAAGGGAAGATAGAAGTAGTAGCTCCAAGCTCAGCTCCCATATTTGTAATTGTAGCTCTTTCGGGAACAGATAATGTCTTAATACCCTCGCCCGCATACTCTACGATTTTGCCGACTCCGCCTTTAACGGACATAACCTCAAGCACCTTGAGAATAATATCCTTAGCACTAACCCAAGGCTTAAGCTTGCCTGTAAGATTAACCTTTACCATTTTAGGCATTGTAATATAATAAGCACCGCCGCCCATAGCAACCGCAACGTCAAGTCCGCCGGCACCGATAGCGAGCATACCTATGCCGCCGCCTGTGGGAGTGTGGCTGTCAGAGCCGATTAATGTCTTTCCGGGCTTGCCGAAACGCTCCAAATGAACCTGATGACAAATTCCGTTGCCGGGTCTTGAAAAATAAATACCGTGCTTGTTACAAACAGACTGAATAAAACGATGGTCGTCAGCGTTTTCAAAACCAGTCTGAAGTGTATTATGGTCTATGTAAGCAACGCTTTTCTCGGTTTTAACTCTCGGAACTCCGATAGCCTCAAACTCGAGATAAGCCATAGTACCTGTCGCGTCCTGCGTTAAGGTCTGGTCAATTTTAAGACCTATATCCTGACCGACAATCATTTCGCCGTCAACGATATGACTCTTGATAATTTTCTGTGCAATAGTTAAACCCATAAATTACCTCCTAAAAAATTGCATAATTATAGTATACATCCATTCTTGTTAATTTTATCACAAATTCAGTATAAAGTAAAGTTTTTTATTTGCTTTTTAGTTGCTTATTCGTTACTGAGTTTTAGTTCTTTAACAAGTGTTTTTTTAAGAATCTTATTGAATAAATTAACTAAAAGTCCCGTAAAAAGTGCCGCAACAAGCGTACCTTCTCTGATACCGAGAATCTGGAAGTTAAAGAATATCATAGAAAGCAGTGCCGCAGTAGCCACGCAGCATATATCAAAAACCGTTTTAACCCTTCCGAAATCCTTGCCGCTTACGTCCGCAATCGCCTTTACTATACCTTCGCCGGAATTAAAAATCAGATTAGCTATAATAGTAAGTGAAATTCCGAACGCAAGAATTACAACTCCCATAAGCATTAGTGTAGCTTGCGTTAAATAGCTGTCAGTAGGGAACAACGATGCAATTTTTAAGCCAAAATCAGTAAAATATCCGAACACAAAGGAGAGCGGAATTTGCAGTAATTGCAGCTTTTTGAAATTCTTTTTAAGAATTAAAATTTGCCCTAAAACCATAATTATATTCCAGCTTGCCGACCAAAACCCAAATGAAACAAAATCAAATCTCAGACTTAAAATATTCGGCACTGAAGAAATTGTAGAAATTCCGAGATTTGCTTGTTTTGAAAAAGCTATTCCCAAAGCCACGAAAAAAATACCTATTATGCAAAGTATAAACCTTTTTATAAAGTCAACTTTCGACATATTTATCATCTCCGAAATCCATTATAGCACAAAACCATAAAATGTTTAAGTTGAAATTTTATATCCAAAGTGTTATAATCATAAATTAGTAATTTATAGGTAATTTTAATTGGATTAATCAAAAGGAATGATAGTATGAGTACAGCAGAAAATTTACGCAATGTAGCCATTATAGCTCACGTTGACCACGGAAAAACAACTTTGGTAGACCAGCTCTTAAAGCAGAGCGGTGTTTTTCGTGAGAACGAAGAAGTAAACGAGCGTGTAATGGATTCAAACGACCTCGAGCGTGAGCGTGGAATTACAATTCTTTCAAAAAACACAGCCGTAATGTACAACGGCATAAAGATTAATATTGTTGATACTCCGGGCCACGCGGACTTTGGTGGTGAGGTAGAACGTATACTTATGATGGTAGACGGCGTTGTGCTTCTTGTTGACGCATTTGAAGGTTGTATGCCCCAAACGAGATTTGTACTTAAAAAGGCTCTCGGTTTAGGAAAGAAACCGCTTGTTGTTTTAAATAAAATCGACCGTCCGGGTGCAAGACCCGAGGAGGTAGTCGATGAGGTTTTAGACCTCTTTATTGAACTCGGAGCAGACGAGGATCAGCTCGATTTCCCCGTGGTTTATGCGTCCGCAAAAAACGGCTACGCATCCGATGACCCTTATGAAGAGGCTGAGGATATGACCGCGTTATTTAACGCTATTATAAACGAAATTCCGGCTCCCAAGGGAGATCCGGACGGCGGACTTCAACTCCTTTTATCAAATATTGATTACGACCGCTTTGTCGGACGTATCGGCGTCGGACGCGTTGAACGCGGAACAGTTAAAAACGGTCAGCAAGCCGTACTATGCCACAGCGACGGGACCACCTCTAACGTAAAAATCTCAAAGCTATATCAGTTTGAGGGCTTAAAACGTGTAGAAAGCGAAACGGCAACATGCGGAGATATCGTTTGTGTAAGCGGTATCAGTGATATTAATATCGGCGAAACTATCTGCGATACAGAAAACATCGACCCGCTTCCGTTTGTTAAAATTGACGAGCCTACCGTAACGATGAATTTTATGGTAAATAACTCTCCGTTTGCCGGTCAGGACGGAAAATATGTCACCTCGCGTAATATCCGCGACAGACTTTTCAGAGAGATTGAAACAAATATCGCCTTAAGAGTAGAGGAAACAGATTCATCCGATACTTTTAAGGTGAGCGGACGAGGCGAACTTCACCTCTCAATTCTTATCGAAACAATGCGTCGTGAAAACTACGAATTCCAGGTTTCACGCCCACAGGTTATCACAAAGACAATCGACGGAGTTTTATGCGAGCCGATTGAGTATCTTATGATAGAAGTGCCTGACAACTACGTCGGAGCCGTAATGGAAAAACTCGGTTCACGAAAAGCGGAGCTTGTTAATATGGGAACCCGTGAAAGCGGAATTACTCATATTGAATTTAAAATCCCTTCGCGTGGACTTATGGGTTACCGCCCCGAGTTTTTAACCGATACTAACGGAAACGGTATTATGAATCATGTTTTCGATTCATACGAGCCGTTTAAGGGCGAGATTATTACCCGTCACCAAGGCTCTCTCGTAGCCTTTGAAACGGGCGACAGCGTTGCCTACGGACTTTATCAGGTTCAGGAAAGAGGCAAGCTGTTTATCGGAGCAGGCGTTCCAGTGTATGAG
This sequence comes from Ruminococcus sp., assembly GCA_022510985.1. Lineage (GTDB taxonomy): Bacteria > Bacillota > Clostridia > Oscillospirales > Acutalibacteraceae > Ruminococcoides. Next base: position 4,636 of record JAFLSL010000010.1, read on the forward strand.
GGTATGATTGTCGGCGAATCTCCGAAGGCGGGAGATATCGTTGTAAATGTATGTAAGAAAAAGCATATTACCAACACCCGTGCCTCAGGCTCTGACGATGCTCTCAAATTAACCCCGCCGACGGTTCTCTCGCTTGAGCAATGCCTTGAATTCATCGCTGACGACGAGCTTGTTGAGGTTACTCCTAACAATATTCGTATGAGAAAAATGATTCTCTCAAAAGAACAGCGTATGAAACAGCAATTCAGAAAGAAGTAATTCTATGGATATTATTATTCTCGATTTAGAGTGGAACGGCTCCTACAGTAAAAAAGTTCACCACTACGTGAACGAAATTATTGAAATCGGTGCCGTAAAGGTTGATGAAAATTTAGAGAAAAAAGATACTTTCTCAATGCTTGTTAAGCCCGAAATAGGAAAAAAACTGAGCAGTCATATTGTTTCGTTAACCCATATCGACAATAAAGAACTTTTTGAATGTGGTGTAAGCTTTAAAGAGGCAACAGAAAAATTCACCGAGTTTGCCCGCGGCAGTGTAATTCTTACTTGGGGAACATCTGATGTTTTAACCTTGATGGATAATTATAACTTCTTTACAGGAGACAGCGAAATCCCCTTTCTAAAAAGATACTGCAATCTTCAGGAATACTGCGAGTATATGCTTGATGTCCACAATCCCGCATCTCAGCTCGGACTTCAAACCTGTGCAGATATGCTTTCAATTGAAAATGATGAAGAGGATCTCCATAGAGCCTATGCCGACGCAATTTTAAGCTTGAAATGCCTTAAAAAGATATATAATAAAAAGAAGTTTGAAAAATATATCTCCAAAGCTGATGATGAATTTTATCGTAGAATAACGTTTAAAAACAAGCAAATTACAGATATTAACAATCCGCTTGTTGATAAAAGCCAGCTTTATTTTATCTGTGACGACTGCGGAATAAGGGTTGAGCAGCTTACGCATTTTAAGGTAAAAAACAAAAATTTCGTAGCAAAATTCCGTTGTCCCAAATGCCGCAAGCAATTTAACGGACGAGTTTCAATGCGTCTTAAATTTGACGGAATAACAATAAAAAAGAAAACTTTCCTAAACGAACCCCCAAAACTCCCAGACTGATTTTTTATTTTCTTCGTCAATTCGTGCAGTCCCTATCTAAAACTAATATCCCCCTGGCGTTCGTGCCGCTATTCAACTTTGGATAAATGGGACAGGTTCTTCTATAGACTTTTAAAGCAAAATACTATGTATATTTTATTGCAAAGCTTCCATTCACTTGGAAGCTTTTATTATTGTTAACTATAAAGTTTTTATGCCATATCCAAAGTCATATAATGTACGCACGTATAAGGATATATTTATTAAATAGTGACTGTACGGTCTGATGTGGAAAATTAAAAATCAAAGTCCTGACTTTTGTACTCTCCTATAAAATCGAACAAATTTTCTATAAAGCTATTGTTTCTGAACAAATGTTCTGCTATAATAAACATACAAGGTTATTAAGCCCCGAATAAGCTTGTGAATTTTTAGTGGAAGTACGAATGAAAGGATATTTATATGAATTATACTGAATGGGCACAGGAATATTATAGAGACGCCGAAAATGTAATGAAGACAATAAAAAAATATGAAAATATTTTAAAGAATTCAAAGGAGCCGAACGAAGAAAATCTCAATTCAATTATCGCATCATACCGTTATATTTACTACGATATTTTAAACACCGCAAAAATGCTTGATGAAAGAGCAAAGGAAAATAAAAATGCGGCATAAAAGAGTTGCAATATCTGAAAAAAACGAGCATAAGCTCGCGTATTACGACTTTGATTATAGGGAGACAAACGACAGAGAAATAGAAAAAATGAAAAAAATACTCAGAAATGCTATCACAAACGAACTGACAGAACGCCAACGCTATTGCATTTGTGAGCATTATCTCAACGGCAGAAGTATGAAAAATATTGCAAACGAGCTTTGTATTCATCCTTCAACAGTAACACGTCATATTCAAAGTGCAAAAAATCGCCTTAAAAGAATCGCGAGCTGCTACAATTGAAAATTTAATAAAATAAAGTCGGGAAGATAGCTGATAAAGTCCAGTTATCTTCCCGATTTTATTTAATATTATGAATTTCTTAAAAAATTTTGTATAAAACAGTCTACAGAAAAACCTATCCTTTTTATCCAAAGTTATATAGAGGAAGCTTGGTATGGGGGATATGAATTTTAGATAGGAACGTCTACGTCTGATGAAGAAATTTAAAGATCAAAGTCTTCTTTGGAGAATTGCATCATTTTAGCTTCTGATTGAGGCTCTCTTAAAGTAGGATTGTAATTAAATTTTCTGCACTTTCCCCATTTAATTTCCTTGTTTTTAATACATATAAAGGTGTTCTCATTCTTCCTGAAGTTATCACAATACTCACAGTTAGGCTCAATATTGTTTCCAAAAAGTTGATTTTTCATATTATTTCACCCTAAATCATTTTGTTATCAATTTTCTGTTTTTTTTATATCAATTTTATTTTAGATTATTATAGCAAAGAATTTTGTAACTTGCAAGATAATATGATTTGGTATAAAATGTATTTGGTGATATTTATGAATTTTGAAAGCCAAACAATGAAACTAAATAATTCGGATTCAGTACCATTCCTGACTTATAATTCTTTAAGTGAAATAAAATTTATAAAGCATGCATTCTCAACCCGTTTAGGCGGCGTAAGCGAGGGAATTTTTTCCTCAATGAATTTAGCATTCAACCGCGGTGATAAAAAAGAGGCTGTTGTGGAAAACTATCACAGAATATGTGATAGTGTCGGACTTGATTTTGATACACTTGTTGCATCCGCCCAGGATCACAACACATTTGTAAGAACTGTCACAAGCGAAAACTGCGGGGTTGGTATCACAAAACCACGCGATATCCAGAGCGTTGACGCTCTAATAACTAACGAAAAAAATGTTACTTTGGTAACCTATTATGCGGATTGTACACCGCTTTTCTTTGTCGATACAAAGAAAAAAGCAATAGGCCTTGCCCACGCAGGTTGGCGTGGAACTGTCGGAAGAATAGGGGAAAAGGTTGTTAAAGAAATGTGTAAAAAATTCGGCACAGAACCCAAAGATTTAAAATGTGCCGTAGGTCCCGCAATTTCAAAATGCTGTTATGAGGTTGATAAATCTTGTGCTGACGAGTTTTATAAACTCGAAGATTTAGATGTCTCAAAGTTCATATTTCTAAAAAAGAATAATAAATTTATGCTCGATCTGCTTGAAACCAACCGACAAATTTTAATAAAAGCAGGAGTAAATCCAAATAATATTACAGTATCGGATTTATGTACAAAATGCAGTAGCGACCTTTTATGGTCGCACCGAGCAACTAACGGACAACGTGGAACAATGTCCGCATTTATGTGTATTACAGAATAGGAATTTCATAATGAAAAAATTTATCTTAAGAACCGTTTCGGTATTTATAATTATGCTTTTTATTGTAAGTATTCTCACGCTTTCGGTTTCCTCGGCGGTAACCTATACCAATTCCAAAGGTACAATCAAGGTTGTGTGCGGAAAATACAGTAAAAAGTTTACGGCAAAAAAATACAACAACAATTTCTCAAAGGCACTTAATGCGGCTTTGGAGATTGCACGTAAAAAATCAACAGCCCAAAAAATCGCTACCGTAACCGTGTCAAAGGGATATTATTCTCTGGATAGAACTATCAAAATCTATAGCGATACTACCCTTAAAGCCACAAACTGTTATTTTAAGTATTACGGAAATCTGCTTCGCAACGGCTACAACAAAAAGGCATCATCAGCCTCAGGCTACAAAGGAGCTAAAAATATCACGATTATCGGTGGTAGCTGGGACGCGGCTGTTCCTTATTCTCAGGCAGGAACTTCTAACACCCGAATTCAACATTCCACAATGCGATTTGCCCATTGTAAAAACCTTTTAATAAAAAATTGCACCTTTAAGAATAACTATAACTGCCATGATATTGAGCTTGGCGGTGTAGATACTGCAAAAATCACAAAGTGTAATTTCTATAATGATAAGGGAGTTAATGTTTTCAAAAACGACGGCGGAAGAGAATCCGTACAGCTTGATGTTTGTACATCAGGTGCTATGCCTGAATTCAAAAACTACGACTATACTTCTTGCAAAAATATTACTGTAAGCTACTCAACATTTAAGAATAAATTCCGCGGAGTCGGCAGCCATCACGCTGTTTTAGGCAATACCTTTGATAACATCAATGTTCATCATAATACATTCCAAAATATAGGCGGTATAGCAGTTTACGGAGTATATTGGACGAACTCAAAAATCTACAATAATACAATGAAATCGGTCGGCTTAGGCGTTGATATTAAAAATATGACCACAGGAGCCGGATATAATTTCTATAATCTGAAAAATATTTCCTATGAAAAAAGCGACAAAGCCGTTAAGGATTCCAAAATTTATATTTTTGATAATACAATAAATCTCAGAAAATCAAACAATACCTACGTCAGAGCCTGCGGTGTCAGAGTTATGGGTGATTATTATGAAAAGGATGACGCAAAAACAGGCGTAAAAGCAGGGGAGTATAAGGTTTATTCTGTTCACGTGGGAGTTAACTCAAAGGGTAACGCAAAGCCTAATACAATCTCCGGTAATGTAGCGGTAGGAGTTCAGCTCAGTAACGCCGTAAATTCCAGCGTAAAATACAACACAATTAATCTCAACAGCTCAGTTTCAGCAACCTCACACGGAATTGAAATTAAAGGTTGTGACAATACCTCGGTAATCTCAAATACTATTAAAAACGGTAAAATTGAGGGTGCAAGAGGAATTTATCTTACTCCGACAGGAAACGGAGGACTGACCGAGAATAATATAACCATATCCGATAATAAAGTTACGAATTTTGCTATGTCGGGAATATATGCTTACAAAGCTTATAATTCTGTTATAGAAAATAATACGGTAAAAACCTCAGGGGATGCAGGCGTTTCAATCAGAGCCTGCGACAATGTTTCAGTTAAGAAAAATAACATTTCAGGCTCAAAAATCAGCGGTGTGTATGTTTATTCAAAAAGCACCAATACAAGCGTTGAAGAGAATATGATTACTGCAACAGATTCTACGGGAATCAGAGTCAAACAGTCGAGTTTAACAAAGGCTGAGAGCAATATAATTTCCGACAGCGGTGAGTATGGATTTTTAATCCGCGAAAGCGTTGATACAGATATTTTAAGAAATGATGTTACTAATTCTCAGTCCTACGGAATTCGTATAAACTACGGTTCCGATAATACAAGGATTTTTTACAATAATATCAATTCACCGAATACCGAGTGTGTTTATCTGAACGGTGCGAACGATACTACAAAGGAAATTGAAAAATCTATAACGGTAGCTCAGAATTATCTCGATTCTCCTGCCTCTACTGCAGCAGTCACAGTAGGTTATGATAATATCGCGGCATTTGTTTATTCCAATTACCGCACAGACGGCGAGGGAATTTCCTATCGTTTCAAAGGTGACGAGGACAGCAAATACACCACAGTTTACGAGCTTCCGTCTATAGAAAATTTATCGCTCGAAAAATTCGATGACCATAATAAGCTTAGCTGGAGCACTGCTGGTGATGAAGTAAATTACCGCGTATATCGAGAGGATGAAAACGGAGTTAATTTAATTTCAGATATCTCAGAGGTTTTCTGCATTGATAATGATTTATTTGTTCAGGACGAAACAGAGGACTTAACCGATACAAATGATTCAACTGATACAACCGAACCCTCAGATGATGAAGAAACTCCTCTCCAAAAACTAAATATCCTTTCTTATACCGTATCTCCTTATAAAGCTTTCTCAAACGTAAAATTCCTCGGAGAGCCTATTTCAATTAATTTAGAAGAAAATTAAAATACAGAAAAATAAAAAATGGTTGGATTTCCCAACCATTTTTTATTTATTAAACCATATTTCATTTATTTTGAATTCTTTACCATTAAGGTAATTCAGCCTTCCCGCGTCACTTTTAAAGTTAAATACAAGCTTATACGCATAAAGTGCCTGATATTTTTCGCTGTTTATAAAATTCTTCTTGTTTTTGCCGTACTTACTGTCGCCGACGAGCGGATGCCCGATAAACGCCATATGTGCTCTTATCTGATGTGTTCTGCCCGTGTGCAAATGAATTTCAGCGAGGGAAGTTTTACCGTCACTTTCAAGAATTTTATACTCGGTTTTTATGTTTTTCGAGTTTTCAACAGACTTTTTAAAAATTTTAACAGTATTTGTTCTGTTGTTCTTAACTAAAAAATCCTCTAAAATACCGCTGTCAGCTTTCGGTTTACCGCAAAGCTTGCAAAGGTAAAATTTCTCAATCTCTCTGGTACGCATTTTCTCGTTAAGAATTCTCAGACTTTCCGCGTTTTTTGCCCCGATAACCAAACCGCCCGTGTTTCGGTCAATTCTGTTTACAAGAGCGGGTGAGAACGATTTTTCACTTTCAGGGTTATATTCGCCTTTTTTATAAAGGTAATGCTGAACCCTCATAACAAGACTGTCAAAATGATAGCTCTTATCCTGATGAACAATAATCCCGGGTTTTTTGTCGAGTAGAATGATATTCTCGTCCTCATAAACAATATCAAGTTTGCAGGGAGCTTTAAGGAACTCATGATTTTTTTCGGGATTATCCTCAAAAAACTCGTCCTTAATATAAAGCGTCAGTACATCTCCGGCTTTAATAAAGTCGCTTTTGTCGCACTTTTTACCGTTGAGCTTAATGTATTTTGTCCTTATGTATTTGTACATTAACGATTTCGGCATTGTTTTAAAGCGTTTGCTTAAAAATTTGTCAAGCCTCTGACCGCCGTCATTTTCTTTAATTTCAATAGTTCTCATAATTTTATTATAAACTTTCTTTCTGATTTTTGCAATATTTCACTTAAATTCTAAATTTTGTCTAAAAATTTTCTTAATAATTTCAATTAAATTTCCATATTATTTTTACCTGAATTTACAGCCTGAAATTGTATTGACTTTAGCCTTCTTTTGCGTTAGAGTGAACGTCGAAAGGAGGTTTTCTAAATGAAGAAAACCATATCAATCTTTTTATCTTTACTCTTTATTTTAACACTTGCAACTCCTGCTTCTGCATTATGCCTTAGCGGCAGTAATATTTTTAACTGCAGCGGCGGCAACTGCACAAGCGGAGATTTTTCTTATTGCCTTAATGGCGACGGCACAGCCTGCTTAACAGGCTACAACGGTTCTTGCCCCAATATCAAGCTTCCAAGCTCGATAAACGGTTGCAAGGTAACCTCTGTCGCAAGCTGTTTTTCCGACAGCTCAAACTGTAACCTTAACAATGTTACAATTCCAAGCTGTGTAAAATCAATCGGTTGCAACGCCTTTTCCGACTGTACTCTTAATTCAGACAAAGGCTCTTGTGCCGAGCAGTATGCAAAGTCTGATTGCACAACTAATTTTAAATCAGTTAGTTGTGGGGAAAAGTCTGAGCCTAAACTTTCCCAAAATTCTGTTTGCGTAAAAAAAGGAAAAACCTGTACAGTTTCAATTATCGGAAAGAAAAGCGGTATTAAAAATAAATGCACAAATTCATCTTGTGCAAAAATAATCTCAAAAAATTCTTCCTCTAAATTAACCGTAAAAGGCTTAAAGAAGGGTACAACAACCTTAAAAATCAAGGTTAATAACTCAAAAACTCTTAAATTAAAGGTAAAGGTAAAATAGTAATTAAAATCTTAAACGGGCTGTTCACTG
>JAFLSL010000100.1 GCA_022510985.1 Ruminococcus sp.
TTACGAGCGTTCCGCCGATATCGTCGTCCAAAACTTCCTTGTAAAAATCTCTGACATCAACAATGGCATCGTTAAATGTGACGAAGGATTTTCCGCTTTTGCAGGTGTCCATAAATCGCATTTTTTTCGTGTCTGCATCTCTGAGCCACTCGCTCACGCCGAGATTATTGTCAACGTTGTATTTTGTAACGTCTGTATTTATCTCAACCGCAATTGCACCCTTTTTCTGGGCAAGAGTTATATCGTCAATATCCGTACATATATATCCGTTATAATCCACAATGCCCTTTTTTAAAAACTTCCACTTTATTTTATCGTTTATAGGCACTCCGTTTTCATCAGTCGGCGTGTAATATATGCTGTATTTTGCCCCGAGCGAGGTGGTCTCAAAAATAACCTTATCAAGCACATTCCCGTTTTCCGAAAAATCAAAAACGTTAAAATACGTTATATCTTTTTCGTCAATGTACGAAAAGCTATATGTTGCCCCAAATTCCTCGTTTTGGTAAAGGTAATCATTCTCCCTGATTTTTTCAACATTCTCAATCGCGTAACTTGGGTCAAAGTATTCAGCATTAAACAAATAATAGTCCTCATAAGAAATCCAAATGTATCCGCCGTTAGAATTATATAAAGGTCCCCAGCTGTTTTTGCAAAGCCACGCACCGTCGTTTTTGGGAGTATAGTTTCCGTCAAAATTATCTTTGCTGTAGTTATCGTCCCAGCCCACAACCGAAACGCTGTGACCTGTTCCGCCTGAGATCGGGTCAGTCAGGCAATGAGCGTTGTAATTTTTGCTGTATGCAAAGCTGTAGCTTATGAAGTTTGCGGTAACCGCTCCTGTCCTCATAATGGCGAGCTTAATCAAATTGTCGTCACCTTTATCGTAATAAGAGATAGCATTAGAAGCAATCTTAATGTCGTCATTGTTGTTTTCAACAGGGCCTGAACGGCTTGTAAAATACCCGATAGGAATAAGAGTTGAGCCTGTTTGCTTAACCGTTCTAATCCATCCTTCGCCGTTTTCTCGGGTAGAACCCCAAATTTCAAGTGCGTCTGAACTTAAATCCGAAGAAAAAAGTCCGTTTTTAAGCATGGCGGTTTCAAAGGATGAAATCGACGAAAAAGACCAGCAAACATCTCCAACCTGAGATTTAACGCTCGTACAGTAACCTAAATCTTTAGAACTGTAGCTTTCGGGCAGATTAAGAAGTTCAGAGCTGTTTTTAAAGCGTATATCGGAAGTATTCTTAAACTGCTTTTGCCTGTTACGGTGGCTTATCTCCGCGGCATCCGCGTTAAATGCAGAAAAAAAGATTGCTGATAATATTAAAATTGTAGCTGTTAATTTACATAGTCTTTTCATAATAACACCTAAACTTTATATAAGTATAACATAAACCGCCGAAAAAGTTCAATACCCGAGGGTGCATATATAAAGGGATTGTTTACCATAATAAACCCGGGAGTGATTTTTTGGAACGCAGAACGGATTTAGCGGTTGAAGCGAGAGAGCTTGCAGGAGCAGATGTTCAGGGAGTTGAATATTCCGTCAGAAACGAAAACGGAATGGAAATTTCCCGTCTGAATGTTAAAAATCATCAGGCGAGTTTAAAACTCAAAAAGGAGCAGGGAACATATATTACAATTGACGTTCCCGCAATGACTGATAATTTTTTAAGCACCGATGAAAGAATAAAAACAATCTCAAATGAAATCAGCAGACTTCTTCCAGTAAATGGACTTGTGCTTGTTTGCGGGCTTGGAAATACAGAAATTACGCCTGACGCATTAGGTCCTAAAACGGTTTCCAGAATTTTAGCCACCCGTCATATCACAGGCGAGCTTGCACGCAGTACGGGACTCGACAGCCTGCGTCCTGTAGCAGTTTTAAAGCCGGGCGTAACGGGACAGACGGGTATAGAAACCTTCGAGTATATTGAAAGTATCGTGAAAAAAGTCAGACCCACCGCACTCGTTGTAATCGACGCATTAGCCTCAAGACGTCTGTCAAGGCTCGGCTGCACTCTTCAAATCAGTGATACAGGAATTTCGCCCGGAGCCGGAGTTCAGAATCATAGAAGAAAAATCACCCGCGATTCCGTAGGAATTCCCGTGATTGCTTTGGGAGTTCCGACTGTAGTTGACGCGGTGACATTAGTTTCCGATTTGCTCGATGTTGAGGATGAAAAAACCTCGCGTGATTTAAGCGAAGTTCTTAGCCCCGATAACCGCTCAATGGTTGTTACTCCAAAGGAAATTGACCTTCTTATCGACCGAGCAAGCAGACTTGTTTCTATGTCACTGAATGTAGCCCTTCAACGTGATGTTGATATTAATCTGCTCGAGGCTCTATTGTAATACAAAACCTACTTGTCACATATTATTATAAATAAGATGTGACAAAGCAGGTGGTAGTTTGAAAGCTAAAGGAAAACTAAAAATGGGTGCATATGCCTGTGTTTCGGTGTTTCTCATAGCCGTTGCTGTTTTTTCTATCTATGTGCGTACAGCTAAAGCATCAGGCGGTGACGGTATGGCGGTTATGTCGGCTTTGCTTACAATCTCTAAGGGGAATTATAATGTCAGCATAGAAAAGGAAACCGGCCCTACTGAAAAGACTAAGGATAAAGCTGTAACCGCAACTCAACCCGTAGCTGAAAAGCCAACGACCTCGTCCGAATTTTCCCAAAATTATTATAATACTTTCTCAGAACATAGCACAAAAAAGAAGTATCCCATTTACACAAAGCAGTTTACCGTAGGCGGAAAAAAGTACGAGAATTTTTATGTAAAAAATAATACAGATTACGACCTAAATATCGGCAAAACACTGAAAGAAAAAATGGGATTTAAAATTGATAAAAGTGATGATGTGCAGGTTTTGATTTACCATACTCACACGAGCGAAAGCTATATAGACTGCGATGTCGGCTATTATTATTCGGATTATTATCCACGCACAAATGATACTAGATACAATGTCACTCAGGTCGGCGATGAAATTGAAAAACAACTCAAAAAGGCGGGGATAGGAGTAGTCCACGATAAAACATCCCACGATAACACCTATACGGGAAGCTATATGAGAAGCCGTGCCACTATAGAAAAATACCTGAAAAAATACCCTAAAATTAAAGTTACTCTCGATATCCACCGCGATTCAATCGGCTCCGATACATACAAGGTTAAACCGACTTTTACATACAAGGGCAAGAAAGGTGCTCAGATTATGATACTCACGGGATATGACCCGTCAGGTAATTTTAATTTTCCGAATTGGAATTATAATCTTCGCTTTGCTTTAAGACTTCAGAAAACCTGCGAAACAAACTTCAGCGGAATGACGCGTCCTCTTGACTTCGGAAATTTCGCTTACAATATGAATGTCAATACAGGTTCATTGCTAATCGAGGTGGGAGCCGACGGCAACACCTTAGACGAGGCAAAATATTCAGGGAAATTATTAGGCAAAGCACTCACACAAGTATTGCAAAATTCTCCTTAATTTGCTATAATAATATCTATCTAAAATGGGTATTTTGGAGTTTTATTTATGAAGTTTAAAAATATACTGAGAAGGATTGTAGCGGTTGTCGCATTATTGCTAATAATAACGACTGCGTTTTTCTCTGTATCGGCAGTTCCCGAAGACGATTACTACGATGATGAGCCGATAGCAACCGACGAGGTTTATACAGAGCCCGAACCCGAAACAGAAGAGCCTGTCTACACTGAGGCAGAACCCAAAACAGAAGAACAGGTTTATACCGAATATAATGATACCGAGCCCGAAACCGAGCGACAGGTAGAGAATGTTGAAACAGATCCGCCGACCGAAGGACAAAATGTTACCGAGAATATAAACGAAGACGATATTTTTCTCCCCGAGGCGGTGACCGATGAGGATCCGACCGCGGTTGTGGTTAGGCCTGAAGAAAACGGAGATTTAACCTACGGCTACGTCAGCTGGGCGTGCGTTATTGTCGGAGTTTTAACGATTGTTATAGTTATTATCAGCAATAAATCAAACTATACAGGCGGAGCAGGCAAGCATCGCTACGGCGAAGGAAATAAAATCACCGGTTCAAAGCAACGCCTTTTAAACGACGATTATTATACTAACAGAAAATACAAATCCTATTACGATAAGGACACAAGACGTTAATGAAGATAGGAAATGTAGAGATAAATTCGATTTTATCGCTTGCACCTTTGGCAGGAGTTACCGATATGGCGTTCCGTCAGGTTTGCAGAAGCTTCGGTGCAGGCTGTTGCGAAACAGAAATGGTTTCCGCAAAGGCACTAAGCTTTAACGATAAAAAGAGCTTTGAGCTTATGAACCTTGCTTCGGACGAGCATCCCTGTGCTATTCAGATTTTCGGCAGCGAGCCTGAGATTATGGCAAACGCCGCAAGACTTGCTGTGAAATCGGGTGCCGATATCGTCGATATAAATATGGGGTGTCCTGCACCTAAAATTGTAAACAATAAAAGCGGCTCAGCACTTATGAAAAGTCCAAAGCTTTGTTCGGAAATTGTTGCCGCCGTTAAATCTGCGGTGAAAGTTCCCGTAACTATTAAAATTCGCAAGGGCTTTGATGATGAAACCGTAACGGCGGTCGAGGTTGCAAAGCTTTGTGAGAAAAACGGAGCAGACGCGGTAATTGTCCACGGAAGAACCCGACAGCAATATTATTCGGGACAGTGTGATTTGGATATTATTAAAGCGGTTAAAGAGAATGTAGATATTCCTGTTATCGGAAACGGTGACATAAGAGATATAAAAAGTGCAAATAAAATGCTTGAGTATACTGCCTGCGACGGACTTATGATTGCAAGAGCGGCTTTAGGTAATCCCTGGATTTTTAAAATTTTAAAGGAATATTTCGAAAAAGGAATTATAATCGAGCAACCTACGCCTGAGGAAAAGCTGAAAATTATGACTGAGCATATAGAGCTTGCCTGCAAATACAAAGGCGAAAAGCTCGGAATACTCCAGTCAAGAAAACAGATTGCATGGTATTTGAAAGGCTTTAAAGGTGCGGCGGGTTTTCGAAATGAAGCCGGACGCGTCAGCACCCTAAGCGATGTATACGCT
>JAFLSL010000101.1 GCA_022510985.1 Ruminococcus sp.
GCCCCTTAAAATTTAAATTCTATATTAGTTTAAAAGGTGGTTAAACCGCAGTATGTATGTGATTTTACAACCTTTTAATAGGGTAGAAGCGTTACCCAAGTGCTAATTAAAAATATCTCTTTAAGAGACCTGCAAAGCCTGCACCGTGTCTTGCCTCGTCCTTAGCCATTTCGTGAACTGTGTCGTGAATAGCGTCAAGACCTGCTGCCTTTGCTCTTTTAGCAAGGTCGAATTTACCCTCGCATGCACCAGCTTCAGCCTCAGCACGCATCTGGAGATTTTTCTTTGTGGAGTCGGTAAGAACTTCGCCGAGAAGCTCTGCAAACTTAGCAGCGTGAACTGACTCCTCATAAGCGTATTTCTCGAAAGCGGCTGCAATCTCAGGATAACCCTCTCTGTCAGCAACTCTTGCCATTGCAAGATACATACCAACCTCGCTGCACTCGCCGTTAAAATTGTCGCGTAAATCGTTAATAATATCCTCGCTAACGCCTTCTGCTTTTCCTTCGCCTACGATATGTACTGTAGCGTAGTCAGCGTCTTCCTTAACCTCGCTGAATTTAGAAGCAGGTGCCTTACAGATAGGGCATTTCTCTGGAGCTGTTTCGCCTTCGTAAACATATCCGCAAACTGAACATACAAATTTTTTCATCTTTTTATCCTCCTTGAAAATTATTTTCGTTATTATTTTAACATCTTCTATATTTTTTGTAAAGACGGTTTTGTGAAATTATAGGGAACTTTTGGAATATAAATTTTAAAATTCAATATAATATAGTGAATAAAATTTGAGAGGATGATTTTATATGCCGACAGTTTATCTTAGCCCGTCGCTTCAGGAGTGGAATCCATATGTAGACGGCGGTAACGAGGAATATTATATGAACCTTATAGCAGACGCGATGATTCCGTATTTAGAGGCAAGCGGTATTAGCTATAAGCGAAATAATCCCGAAATGACATTGCGTCAGGCTATCGCCGACAGCAACGCAGGAAATTATGATTTGCACCTCGCTATTCATTCAAACGCTTCGGGTGAGAACAGGGCGGGTATGAATAGGGGAGTTGAGGTTTATTACTATCCCACAAGCACTAAAGGTCAGAATTTTGCCGAAGTTTTAGCTACTAATTTTTCGGATTTGTACCCCGAGCCGTCAAAGGTAAAAACAGTTCCGTCAACAACGCTCGGAGAGCTTAGACTTACAAAAGCACCTGCGTCTCTGATTGAAGTTGCGTATCACGATAATGTTGACGACGCTCGATGGATAAGAGATAATATAAACAATATTGCCAGAAATCTCGCGAAATCGGTTGCCGAGGAGCTTGGCGTGCCGTTTAAAGAGCCTTGAAAAAATTCAAGGTTATGGTATAATAATTTTTACAAAAAGAAAAAGGGCGGGTTAACCCGCCCTGCGTAGCTTTGAACTTACTGATTGTTCTGCTCTTTCTTGTTCTGTTCGCTCTGTGACTTCTTATTGTTGTTCTGATCTTTCTTGTTCTGATTCTGCTTGTTCTGCTTATCCTGATTGTTGCTCATGGAGCTCACCTCCTTGTTTGTAGATATTTTTTACATATTATTTTATTTTATACATAGTTATGGAAATTTTTTTAGAAAGAATGAAATCTCTTCTCGGGGATGAATTCGAGGAATTTTTAAAATTTTATAACAACGAAAAAATCTATCGCGGACTAAGGGTAAATACCCTTAAATGCAGCGTGGACAAGCTTATCACACTTTTGAATTTTACGATAGAGAAAACTCCGTTTTGCGGAGAGGGCATTTATATTCCCGATGAAGTTCAATCTATCGGAAATAATCCGTTGCACCACGCGGGTGCGTTTTATGTTCAGGAGCCTTCCGCAACCTCAGCTGTTGAGATGCTCGATATTAAAGAGGGTGATAGGGTTTTAGACCTTTGTGCCGCTCCGGGCGGAAAAAGCACGCAAATCGCCGCAAAGCTAAATTCAAAGGGGCTTTTGTGGAGTAACGAGGTTGTAAAAAATCGAGCTAAAATTCTTTTATCGAATATTGAGCGTTTGGGAGTTAAAAACGCGGTCGTATCAAACTGTTATCCCGATGTACTTTGCAACAAACTTAAAGGATATTTTGACAAGATACTCGTTGACGCTCCGTGCAGCGGCGAGGGAATGTTCAGAAAAAACTCTGAGGCTCAAAATGAGTGGAGCGTTGAACACGTAAAAAGCTGTGCCGCACGTCAGTTGCAGATTTTAAATTCGGCAAAAACTGCTCTCAGAGAGGGCGGTGTGATTGTTTACTCAACCTGCACATTCTCAGAGGAAGAGAACGAGGGAGTTATCACCGAGTTTTTAAAAGAAAATCCAGATTTTTCGATAGAGGACAGCGGGGTGAATTTTGGCAGACCTACGCTAAAATATGCCCGCAGAATTTTCCCGATGGACGGCGGTGAAGGGCATTTTGCCGTAAAGCTCAGAAAAAATTCGCAGTCTTTACCTGCACCGAGCTTTAAGAATAATCCCGTGAAAATTCCCGATAATGTTTATGAGTTTTACGACGAGGTTTTTGTTGACAGACCGTTCGGAAACAAACTTGAAATAATCGGAGAAAATATTTATGCTCTGCCCGATAATCTTCCCGATACTAAAGGGCTTAATGTGCTTAGAAAAGGCGTTTTGCTCGGCGAAATTAAGAAGAACCGAATCGAGCCGCATCATCACGCATTTATGTGTGCAAAGCCTGAGCAGTGCAGAAGATATGTTGATTTTGATGTGAACAGTGAGGAGATAAAGCTGTTTCTTCACGGAAATGAGATAAAGGTTGACGAAAGCCTAAAGGGCTATACCGCAGTTTGTGTTAACAAAATTACTGCAGGTTTCGGCAAAGCCTCGGGCGGCAGTCTTAAGAATAAATATCCTAAGGGATTAAGGACGTTAAAATGAAACGGTTATCTGACATAGGTACAATTAAAGAAATACTATCCCGCCATGGTTTTAATTTTTCAAAAGGACTTGGCCAGAATTTTCTTATTAACCCCTCAGTTTGTCCCAGAATGGCAGAGCTTTCTGGAGCGGACGAGGGCGTCGGAGTTATTGAGATAGGCCCCGGAATAGGCGTGCTTACGCAGGAGCTTTGTGCGTTAGCGGATAAGGTAGTTGCCATTGAAATTGACAAAAGGCTGATTCCGGTGCTTTCGGAAACGCTCGACGAATTTGATAATATTAAGGTTATCAACGACGATGTTATGAACCTTGATTTGAATAAGCTTATCGAGGACGAGTTTAAGGGAATGAGAGTTGTAGTATGTGCAAATCTTCCGTATTATATAACTTCGCCCGTTATTATGAAGCTTTTAGAGGACAAACTGCCCGTTGAGAACATCACAGTTATGGTTCAAAAAGAAGCGGCACAGAGAATTTGTGCCGAGGTCGGAACCAGAGACAGCGGAGCCGTAACCGTTGCGGTTAATTTTTACAGCAAGCCTGAAATGCTTTTCGGCGTGAGTGCAGGCTCGTTTATGCCGGCTCCCAAGGTTGATTCCGCGGTGATGAGATTAAACGTTTATAAAGAGCCTCTTTTTAAGCTGGAGGACAGCAAAATTTTTTTCAAGGTTGTAAAGGCGGCGTTTTCTCAGCGTAGGAAAACTGTATTGAATTCCATAAGCTCGTCGTTAGGACTTGAAAAATCGACAGTTAATAAACTGTTGACAGAAAGCGGAGTTAATCCGCAGGCAAGGGCAGAGAAACTTTCTATGGACGATTTCTATGAAATTGCACGGAGGGTAAGCCTATGAGTAAAAATAAAATATTATTTTTTATTTCGGCGGCACTGTTTATTTTTGCGTTTTTGCTGTTAATCGTTGCAATGATGTTTCACGCAGTTGAGGGCAATAACTCAATTTTAGCGATTGCGGCGGCAATAACATCGGCGTTATCTGCTTTTGTCGGGTTTGTAATCGTACTTTTAAGTGGTAGATTTAGGGGAAGAGAAGATAGAAATGAAGGCTCAGAATAATAAAAATCTGAACACTTTTCAAAGGCTTATGGTAATAATTGTTCCGATTATTGTAATGCTGCTTATCGCGTCTGTTGTTATGTGCCTTGCGTTTTCATTTTTGCCTATGTCGATTAACAGTATAGTTCATACAGGCAACGTTACTATTTATATGGCATTAGGAACGACGCTTTTGGCGGTTGTCGGGATTATTTTTTCAATAGTGAGCAAAGATAAAGAAAGTGACAAGGAAGAGTAGAATTTTTTGCTCAAATTTCTTTGAAAAGCTTTAACGAAAAATATTAAAAAAATATTGACAAATTCACCCTGTTTTTGTATAATCTTAAATAGCGTTTTGATATGCGTTAATGGAGGTGCGATATGCTTCTTCAGTTAAAGGAAGTCTTTCTGAACGACGGCCACAGGCTCGACGTTGACTATTCCTTGCCGATGGACGATTTTGAACTCAGCGGTGATTATCCATTCAAATCACCTGTCAAGGTCAGTGCTTCGGCGGTCAACAGAGCAAGTCTTATTGAACTAAAGATAAATGCGGTTTTTGATTATACCACCCGCTGTGACAGATGCTTTGACGAACTCGTTAAACATCTCGAATTTACCTTTACTCACGGACTCGCCGCAGAATTGATTGACGACGAAAGTAACGATTATATTGAAACACCGGATTATACCCTTGAACTCGACGAGGTTGTTATTTCCGATATTATCCTTAATCTGCCGAGCAAAATGCTCTGCAAAGAGGATTGCAAAGGACTTTGCTATAAATGCGGAAAAAACTTAAACCACGGCGACTGCGAATGTAATAAAACGCAGATTGATTCAAGACTTGAAATCCTAAAACAGTTAATTGACGAATAAGATAAACATTAAGGAGGAATTAAAATGGCAGTACCTACCGGAAAAACTTCTCACAAAAGAAAATCAACAAGACGTTCGGCTGTTTACACAATCGAGGCTCCCGCACTTACAACTTGTCCGAACTGCGGTTCTTTAACATCTCCCCATAAAGCATGCACAACTTGCGGTATGTATAAGGGCAGACAGGTTATTGTTAAGGACGACGCT
>JAFLSL010000102.1 GCA_022510985.1 Ruminococcus sp.
GGAAAATTCAGCTATTTTTTAGCATTTAATGCTTTAAAGGAAATGATTTAATTGTCTATTCAAAGTGATAGAGTAAATAAGTTAAAAAGAATAATAGAGGATAAATCACAGGCAGTTTTTATCACTAACGAAAAAAATGTTTATTATTTTTCAGGTGTTCAGAATTCTGAAGGTGTAATGCTTGTGACCTTAGACGAAACATATCTTTTAGTTGATTTTAGATATATAGAAACTGCTAAAAAGAACTGCAAAGACTATAAGGTTATTGAATTTAAATCAGTGACTGAGGATGTTATAAGTCTTTGTAAAAAACATTCTGTTGATACTCTATATCTTGAGGCTGAAAATATAACAGTCAGCAGATACAATTTTTATATTAAAAAGTTTAACGCTCAGGGAATTTCTTTAATTTCAAATGATTTATTAAGCAAAACTATTTCTAATTTAAGACTTATAAAGAGTGAAGAAGAAATTAAATTTATTGACGAGGCTCAAAAGATAACCGAAAAAGCCTATAATGAGGTTTTAAATTATATAAAGCCCGGCGAGAGTGAAAGGGCTATTTCAATAGAGCTTGAGTACCTTATGAAAAAGTTTGGAGCTTCTAACGTAAGCTTTGACTTAATTACAATCACGGGTAAAAAAACCTCACTTCCTCACGGCGTGCCGAGTGACGATATAATTTCCGAGGGCGACTTTTTTACGATGGATATAGGTTCACTCTATATGGGATACCACAGCGATATGACACGTACAGTTGCTGTGAAATCCTGCGATGATTATCAGCGTGAGATTTATAACATTGTTTTAAAAGCTCAATCTACTGCTTTGAACTCTGTGAAATCGGGGATAAAAGCCTCGAATATTGATAAAATTGCAAGAGATATTATAGAAAAAGCAGGCTACGGTAAAAATTTCGGTCATTCAACAGGTCACGGAGTCGGGCTTGACATTCACGAATTGCCGTTTGTAAGCACTAAGAGTGAGTGCATTTTATCCGAGAATATGGTAATCACTGTTGAGCCGGGAATTTACCTTGAGAATAAATTCGGAGTTAGAATTGAGGATATGGTTCTTGTTAAAGAAAATGGATTTAAGAATTTCGCAACACTTAGCAAAGAACTAATTATCGTATAATACTTGCAATTTTTGGGCGATTTATGTATAATATACGTTGTTAATACTTTTTATGAAAATATTAGGAGGTATAATTATGATTTCTGCAGGAGATTTCAGAAACGGTGTTACATTTGAAATGGATGGACAGGTTGTTTCTATCATTGAATTCCAGCATGTTAAACCGGGTAAAGGTGCTGCGTTCGTAAGAACAAAGATTAGAAATGTTATTACCGGTTCTGTTGTTGAAAAGACTTTCAACCCTAACGATAAGTATCCGAAGGCTTTTGTTGACCGTAAAGATATGGAGTACAGCTATAACGACGGCGAGCTTTATTACTTTATGGATACAGAAACTTGGGAGCAGCTCCCGATTAACGCGTCTGTTCTCGGAGATAACTTCAAGTTTGTAAAAGAGAATATGATTTGCAAAATTCTTTCTTACAAGGGAAATGTTTTCGGTGTTGAACCGCCTAACTTTGTTGAACTCACAGTTACAAAGACTGACCCCGGTTTTGCAGGAAATACAGCAACAAATGCTACAAAGCCTGCTACTGTTGAGACCGGTGCTGAGGTTAAGGTTCCTCTCTTTATCAACGAGGGCGAGGTTATCCAGATTGATACACGTACAGGCGATTATCTCGGAAGAGCATAAGGAGAAATTATGTCTATAAAAGATAGTATGGGTATCAGTGAGAGAGCAGCTTATCTTAAAGGTTTATCCGAAGGTTTAGAGCTTGATACCTCTAAGCCCGAGGGAAAGCTGATTGAAGCAATGCTTGATATAATCTTCGACATGTCTGAAGAAATTTCAGCCTTAGATGAAGAAGTTCAGCTTTTATCCGAACAGAATGACGAGCTTTCCGAAATTCTCGACGAAATCGGCTACGACGATTATGACGATGATTACGATTTCGAGGATGATGATAATCCTGAATACGAGGTAAAGTGTCCTGATTGCGGTGCTGAAATCGTAGTTGATGAGGATACTTTGCTTGAAGGTGAAATTAACTGTCCTAATTGCGGCGGAGAGCTTGAATTTGATTTTTCGGACTTATTCGCTGATGAAGATTTAGACGAAGAATAATATATTGTAACAACATAACACCTCTCGTATAGAATAACGAGGGGTGTTTTTTGCTATATAAAAAAAATAAATCAAGACTACATAAATTTATAAGACGTTTTTTAATAATCTTTATTGTTACATCAATCATTTTAACTGTATTATTTGAAATGCAGGCTATTCCGTTTACTTCAAAATGTGTAAGGAAACAATCAAAAACAGTTTCAACAAAGATAATCGGGAATGCTGTTGTTGAGGTTTTAGAGGAATTAGATTTTAGCTACGATGATTTAGCAAATATTAATTACTCTGATAGCGGACAAGTAAATTCAATTTCGGCTAATTCAATAAATATAAATCGAGTGAAATCAAAGGTTGTAGAGAAAATTCAAAGCGAATTAGATAAGAACAAGCTCTATAAATTCACATTACCTTTGGGTGCGTTTACAAATTTAACTATGATAAGTACATTCGGACCTGAAGTAGAAATTAATTTTACGCTGACAGGTTCTGTTAACTGTAAGATTAAAAGCTCTTTTGAAAGCTCGGGTGTAAATCAAACCATTCATCATATTAATCTTGTTGTGAAAACCGATATTATAACAATCAGTCCCGAATATAGAAAACAAAACACATTTAAAACAGATTATGAAATCGCCCAAACAGTTATTGTAGGCTCGGTGCCTTCAATGTATGCGGATGTTGCAAAATAAATAAGAATTACACAAAATATAGTAATTATAGCAATTTATAGCACAAAATCTATTGTAATATAATGGGTTTTGTGCTATAATTTTATGGATATTAGATTAGATTGGGGCAATTTGTCTTGGCTGAAAAATATGGTACATTATCTGATTTTAAAGTTTCGCAGAGTGAGTACCTTGATCTTATATTTGAAATAATGGAAACCCGCAAGCGTTCATCTAAACCAATAGCTTATATTCACACCTACGGTTGTCAACAAAATGTAGCTGACGGAGAACGTATAAAGGGTATGCTTGAAAAGGCCGGATTTGAGTTTGAGGATAAACCTGATAATGCTGACTTTATTCTTTTTAACACCTGTGCAGTCAGAGAACACGCGGAGGATAGAGTTTTCGGAAATGTCGGAGCACTAAAGAATTTAAAGCGTAAATATCCTAATACTCTTATTGCACTTTGCGGTTGTATGATGGAGCAAAAGCATATTGCAGACAGAATGTATAAGAGCTTTCCGTATGTTGGTCTTGTATTCGGAACGCACGCTTTGCATATGTTTCCGCAACTTTTATATCAGGCACTTTCAAGCGGTAAACGTGTTTATGTAAGAGATAATGACGACGACTATGTTCACGAAGGAATCCCGATAAGACGTGACGGAGATTTTAAAGGTTGGCTTCCGATTATGTACGGATGCAATAATTTTTGTACATACTGTATTGTGCCTCATGTAAGGGGACGTGAAAGAAGCAGAGAGAAGGATATTATCCTTAATGAAGCCCGAGAAATGATAAAGCTTGGATATAAGGACATTACTTTACTCGGACAAAATGTTAATTCCTACGGTAAAAATCTTAAAAACAGTCTGAGCTTTTCTGAGCTTATTTCAGAAATTGATAATATTGAGGGTGACTATTGGCTTAGATTTATGACCTCACATCCAAAAGATTGCACAAAAGAGCTTATCGATACAATAGCAAATTCAAAGCATATAAGTACCCATTTGCATCTTCCGTTTCAGTCAGGCTCAAGCAGAATTTTAAAGCTAATGAATCGCCACTACGACAGAGAAAAGTATCTCGATATTGTAAACTACGCTAAAAGCAAAATACCCAACGTATCGCTTACAAGTGACGTTATTGTGGGTTTCCCGGGCGAGACCTACGAAGATTTTAAAGAAACATTATCACTCATAAAAGAGGTTGAATTTACCTCTCTCTTTACTTTCATTTACTCGCCTCGTGTCGGCACTCCTGCTGCAGAAATGGATGACCCGATTTCGGCAAAGGAAAAGTCGAAGTGGTTTAGAGAGCTTTTAGATGTGCAAGAGGAAATTGCGTCAAAACGCTGTAAATCTATGATTGGAACAACTCAAAAGGTTTTAATTGAAAACGAAAAAGGAAAAGACGGCATATTAAACGCACGTACTTCGGGGAATATTATAGTTGAAACCAAAGCACCGAAAGAGCTTATCGGTACATTTCAAAATGTCGAAGTAACTGAGGCCGGCAATTGGATTTTAAAAGGTAATTTAATTAAATAAGGAGAAAACTATGGATATCATTGAGAAAACAAGAGAACTCGGAAAGCTTCTCCAGCAGGAGGAATCGTATATTAAAAAGCAAAATGCTGAAAAAAAAGCAGACGAAGATGTAGAGCTTCAGAAATTAATCAAAGAGTTTAATTTAAAAAGACTTTCTATAAATGTCGAAACTCAAAAGGTTGAGAAAGACGGAGAGAAGATTGCTGAGCTTAATAAAGAAATGCAGAAAGTTTATGCTGATATTATGGCTAACGAGAATATGAAAGCATATAACGATGCTAAACAGGATTTTGACCAACTTTCAAGCAGAGTTATGACAATTCTCCAAAACTGCATTGCAGGTGAGGATCCTGAAACTACCGACTTCTCAAGCTCATGTGCAGGTAGTTGCTCAACCTGTGGCGGCTGCGGCTGATAATTTAAAAATGTAGGAAAGGAGTGGGTTTATGGAAAAACTGTCGCCTATGATGCAACAGTATCTTAAAATAAAAGAAGAAAACAAAGATAGTATTCTGTTTTTCAGACTCGGGGATTTCTACGAGATGTTCTTTGAGGACGCTAAACTTGCATCTAAGGAGCTTGAAC
>JAFLSL010000103.1:0-1123 GCA_022510985.1 Ruminococcus sp.
CACTCATCGCTCGTTCTGCGAAGCAGAAACTGAGCGGAGAATACAAATTATTTTTGCTTTATAAGAGTTTGACAATATCTTTGTTTCAAATCATGCTTACGTAAATTTTTGTAGTACGTTACGTGACAATTTCCTATAAAGTAAAAAGGTCGGGAAGATACAAGAAAGTATCTTCCCTATTTTTATTATCGGTTATTGATTTTGGTTTGTGCAGCCACAGCCTGCCGTTTCGATATTGTCGGGATCGATATCGGCTAAATTGGGTGGAAAGAACTGCTCTACAGGGAAATCTACACGTGAGAACATATCACACGGATTATCTGTAGAGGTCACACATTCCTTATCGGGAACACAGAAGTCGTACGCAGGAATTAACATCTGTACGGTACGCTTGAGCTGTACTATAGTGAATACACCGATAGTAGCTAAAACTGAACGTGACTGTGACGGAACAATTGAGCCGCCGAAATACGCTGTTACACATTCGGGAATTGCAGCACTCGGCATACAAGGACTGCAGCACTCGGTAAGGCATGCTGTGAGTGCCATCGGTTGAGCTACCTGAACCTTTGCAGTAGGAAGGCTCTGCTCATCGGGATCGACACAGGTGCTGTCGGGCTCGCTTGTAAATACGGCTACATTACCGCTTCCGCCGTAGAGGATAACTCTCTTCGCAAATACGGAAAGTCCGTTAACCGTGGACGGTGTGGAGCCGTCGCTCGAGTAAACATCGAGAACAACCTCGAAGTAGAACGTCATATCCACCGAATAGAAACCGCAATGGTATGTTACGGGTTCAACGTTAACTACAGTGTTTATGATGTTAGCCTCTCTTATTCTTACTGATACTGCGGTGTTAATTATGGACTGGTTAGCCTCGGTAAAAAACACCCTCATTTCTGACAAACAATCCTTATCTCCACACGAATCGTAAACGCGGTCAGCGTCTATGCAAAATGACTGTGCGGGGTTAGCGTTCTCGCCGTTTCCACAATCGGGAGAATTTAAAGGAATATCCGGCATAAGTAATTACCTCCAAATGTTTATTAAGCAGTTATTGCTTGTTAACACTACATTTTATGGAGAGAGGTTAAAAGTGTGAGAGTTTTTTAATTAAGAATTA
>JAFLSL010000103.1:1223-4948 GCA_022510985.1 Ruminococcus sp.
ACGAGGAAATTCAAAAATCGCAGAACCTATCCTTTCTATCCAAAATTCGATAGCGTAATAAGTGTTCGGGGGATATGAATTTCAGGTAGGGACTTCCGCGTCTGACGAGTCCACTAAAAAAAGCAGACAGCATATAATGCTGTCTGCTTTTTTATTTTTAAATATAACTTTGTAAATATTACTCAGTAACCAAAACCGTAAATCCTTCGTTTACAACTTCCTGAGGAACTACACCGTTCTTTATAGCAACCTTTACATTTACCATAGCTTCACCAGGTGCAACACCTGTAATTGTAAAATTCTTTGAGTTAGGATTGTTAACCTTTACAACACTTGTGTTGCCTGATGTTACTGTTACAATCAGCTCATCGTCATCATAAAATGTGAAACTGTCAAATATACTGTCAAGCTGATAGATTATATCGGTTTCACCCTTTTTTAAAGTTATATCATATACGGGGTCAGCCGAAACCTTAACCTTGATTTTCTCGCTTGAAACCTCGACACCCGAATAGATAACCTTAAAGTTAATGTATGTCTCACCTGCACTTACACCTGTGATAGTTACAGTATAGCTTCCTGTGGAATCTTCCCTAACATTAACCTTTGCAATACTCTCATCATCGGAAGTGAGCAGAATTTCAGTTGAATCCGAGCCGAAGAGCTTCATCATTGTGTACTCCTGCGATAATTCTGTATTAGTCTTTGTATCGCCTACTTCCAGAATAACGTCATAATCATTGAACATAATTCGGCTCTTATTTCCGCCTGCTTTATTAGAAGTCAGAGTTGAGTTGTATGCAACTGCATAGTAAACGTAAACCTTACCGGAGGTTACATTTTTATCCTCGTATAAGAACTCATACTCACCGTATTCGTCTTTAGCCTTTTTAAAAGATTTAGAATCCTTTAGCAACGAGAATGTCTTTCCTTTATCTGTGCTTTTGTAAAGCTTATAGCCTGTTGCACCTGTGCAGCCATACCAACTGATTTCAATTCCGTCGTAGGCACTGTTTATTTTGGTATGAATATACGGGGAATCCATAAAACCGCACTTTGCACTTGCAGCACTGTAGACACTTTTTGAAGAACCGTTAACAGCTTTTATCTTATATTTGTAGTTGCTTCCCGACATAGCACCGTAATCATAATAGGATGCTGAGGAAAGAGTGGTCTGCTTTTTATATGCACCGGCACTTTTACCTGTGAATTTTGCACGATAAACCTCGTATTTCTTAGCTCCCTTAACCTTTTTCCAGCTAACCTTTGGAACATAATAAGCATCTTCATCATCAAAACCGGCAAACTCATTAACGAGCTTAACCTTTACAGATGTCGGAGCTTTGAGGCGAACGATGGTCTTAGCCTTTGAGGTTGCGTTTGCACTTCCGTTAACCGCCTTAACCTGATAGCTGTATTTCTTTCCGGCTTTGGCTTTTTTGTCAATATAAGAGCTAAGCTTTACAGTCTTTAGCTTTTTGTAGCTTTTTGCAGAAGAAAGCTTACGCATAACTACATAACGTTTGGCACCTTTAGCCTTTTTCCAGCTTATCTTAATACCTTTTGCGGTATTGCTGACTTTAATTTTCGGTTTGCTTACTGTAGCTGCCGATACGGAAGTCATTGCATAAGAGCTGCACATAACCGCAATCGCCAAAACACAGCTTAAAATCTTTGTGAATTTTTTCATAAGAATACCTCCTTAATTACAGATTGATTATATCACTTCGATTTTTGGATGTCAATATATATTATTTGATTGATTTTGAATACTATTATATATCATTTGATATTATTTGGTTTATGGATAACTTATCTTGACTGTAATACAATAGTGTTAGGTGATGGATATGAATAATAATTACTATCAGAGCTTTAAAAAAGTTGGGCTTAATATCTCGTATTATCGAAAAGAACAAAACATCACGCAAGAGGCACTTGCCGAAATAATCGGTATTTCTCGCCTACATCTTTCACGAATTGAGAACGCCTCTGTCAGTGCGTCGCTTTCAATTATATTTGCAATAGCCGATGCTTTGAGAATTCCTGTTAAAAATCTTTTTGAGTTTCGGGATTAATTTTTTATACATACCAATCGAAAACTTTTTCTATATATAGAGACGAAAAAAACGGTCGATTTTATACCATTATAAATAAAGTCAGGGCTAATCGGTAGTATACGATTAGCCCTATTTCGATCTACCTATTTTTCATAAACCTTTTTAGGCTTATTTAGTCTTCTTTATTAGCTGATTCGATAACCTTAGCTGCAACATTTGCGGGAGTGTCCTCGTAGCGAACAAACTCGAATGTATAACTTCCGCGACCCTGAGTACACTGACGAATAAAGGTTGCAAAATCGTCCATTTCAGCAACGGGAACTTCTGCCTCAACAACCTGCATACCCTTTTCGTCCGCAGGATTCATACCTGTAACACGTCCGCGGCGTTTGTTAACTTCGCCCATAACGTCGCCCATATGGTCATCGGGAACAGTAGCAGCGAGTGCACCGATTGGCTCCAGAAGTGTGGGGCTTGCCTGCGGGAGACCGTTCTTATACGCAATCATTGCCGCCATTTTAAACGACATCTCGGAGCTGTCAACGGGGTGGTAGGAGCCGTCGTAAAGGTTAGCCTTAAGACCAACTACCGGATAGCCTGCGAGAGGACCTTTCAGGATAGCCTCTCTGAGACCTTTTTCAACTGCCGGGAAGAATCCCTTAGGAACAGCACCGCCTACGATAGATTCCGTAAATTCAAGGGAGTCGCTGTCGCAGGGTGAGAATTCAATCCAGACATCACCGAACTGACCGTGACCGCCCGACTGCTTTTTGTGGCGTCCCTGAACTTTAACAGGCTTGCGGATAGTCTCGCGGTAAGCAACCTTTGGAGCCTCTAAAACCGCGTCAACATTATATTTACTCTTTATCTTAGCAACTACTACGTCAAGGTGCTGTTCACCCAAACCGTAGATAATCATCTGATGGGTTTCGTGGTTGTGGAAATATTTTACGGACGGATCTTCTTCCATAATCTTCTTAACTGCCTGAGCAACCTTATCCTCGTCACCCTTTGTTTTTGGCTTAATTGCCATTGAGTAAGAAGATACGGGGTAATCAACGCCCTCAAGTGTTACCTTTCTGAGAGGTGAGCAAAGGGTATCGCCCGTTTTAACATCGTTGAGCTTTGGAATTGCACCGATGTCGCCCGCACCGATAAACTGTGCGTCATCCTGCTTTTTACCGCGTACGGTAAGAACCTTTGTTATACGAACAGGCTCGCCTGTACGCATATTAATTACAGGAACGTCGGATGAAATTTTTCCGGAAACAGCCTTAATGTACGAAAGCTTTCCGACAAACGGGTCGCTTACTGTCTTAAATACGATACCGGCAGCTGCACCGTCCGCAGTTACGGAAACCTCAACAGGCTCACCGTTCGGATCAACGCCAAGCTCGTTGTGGCTGTCAGCTTTAGGTGCAAGCCAGATTAAAGCGTTCAGGAACATATCTATTGCGAAAGTGTTGTGAGCGTCACCGCAGAATACGGGACAGATTGAGCCGTCCTTTACACCCTGAGATACACCTACTGCGATTTCTTCGGGAGTAAACTCCTCGCCCTCGAGGAACTTATCGAGAAGCTCTTCGCTTGTTTCGGCAACAGCCTCTTTAATAGCCTCTCTTAAACCCTCTAAACGGTCGCCGAGGTCGGGCATATCGGTAGCGG
>JAFLSL010000104.1 GCA_022510985.1 Ruminococcus sp.
AGAAAGAAATACGGTCTCAAAGGCGCTCGCCGTGCACCGCAGTTCTCCAAGAGATAACAATTATATATGTTATATCAACAAGGCTTTCCGCAAGGAGAGCCTTGTTTTTGTGCATAAAAAATTAAAAAGCCTAGCACATTGTGCTAAGCTCATCAAAAATATTTTCAAATGCGTCCGACCAGCCGTCTATCGCAAAGTTTCCGCCGCCGTTTGTAGAGCGGAGCTTTGAGTCGTTCATATCCATTCCGTAGGAAAAAAGCTCGCCCAAATAAATTTCGTAGCCGTGCTTTTGGCAGACTTCGCAAAATTCTTTCATAGGGTCAGGGCTTGCTTTTGTTTTCAGCAGTTCGTTTTTAAGGTTTCCATCATTTTTTGCATCTTTTAAAAGCCGTCCGATTTCATATTCAATCATAGTATCACCGATTAGAATTTTACCATAAAATCCTTAAAGCGTAAAGATGGAAGTTAATTTCCGTAATTTAGCAAATTTTCTTGCTTTTACAGCCAAAAAATAGTATAATATACAATGTATGAGTAGAATTTTGCGGAGGTAAATGACTATGAAAAAGTTTGCCCGAATTTTTTCTGTTTTTGTTGCTCTTATAATTGCTTTAGGCAGCTTTGGACTGACTGCGTTTGCACAGGACACATCCTATGAGATTGACGAGCTTAATATGAGCATATCTATTCCGAACGATATGCTTGCTTTTACGCGAAACAGCGAAAAAACTGACCCGTTCATCTCTAAATTCGGTCTTAATTATGAAGAAACTGTTAACAATTTTAAGAGCGGAAACATCTATCTTCAGGCTATGAAGGAGGACGGCTCGCTGACCTTAACGGTTACTATGACAAAGGATGAAAACAGTGAGAAAATAAACAACTACGCTAAGTTATCCGATGCTGAGATTAAGGATGTTATGAACAAATATCTCAGCGACACTGCGTATAAGTCGGGTTCGGTAGTTGAGCATAACAACGTAAAGTATATTTACCTTACTATGAGCACAAAGTCGGGAAAGAAGATTATTCAGGCTGAGCAGTACGGCACAGTTATCAACGGTATGAATATAATCGTTACGCTCGACGCTCCGGCGGGTGAAAAGCTTACCTCGAACGATAAAGAATTGTTTACCTCTGTAATTGAGCAGACTAAGATTTTAGAGGACAACTTTTTTGTAAAGCATCAGGATTATATTGTTTACGCATCGGCTACGCTTTTCGGACTTATAATTGTAGCTGTAGTTTTAGTTGTACTTCTCAGACATTTCAAAAATCCCGACCGCAAGCACAGACACCTTGTTCACGAGCTTGCACACGAGCATAGAATTTCCGAGACAACTAAAATTCCCCGCAAGAGTATTTTAGATATCACAAAGCCGACTATGAGCTTTATGAAAAATTATGCTCCGATTGAGGAAATCGGAAAGGAAACTAAATCAGAGAAAAAAACTGTAAGAGAGGTCCCGCTTGCGGAAAAAATCGTTGCGAATAATACACGTACAACGAGCGAGCCTGTAGAGGAAATTCCCATTGCAAAGCCGATGGAATTTAAGGACGAAGAGATTGAGGAAAAGCCGATTGCTGACAACGATGAATTAGTTCAGGATGTGGCAGAGGAAAGCTTCGGTCAGGTTGACGATTACTTTGATGAGGTGCCTGAGGAAGAGAATATGTATTCGTACTCGGATGTTGATACCGCCGTTGATGAATACAGTGCGGCTAAGGAAGAATCCCGCAGAATCCGCGAGGACCGCCGCGAAAGTGCAGAAACCGCACGTCGGGTTTTCTCTGCAATCGGACGCGGAATTTTAACTGTTCTGCAGTGTATATGGATGGTAATTGCATTCATCATAATCCATTGCAAATATTTCTGCATAAATCTTTATCGTATGATTAAGAAAAACCATGCACGCAAAAAGCGTATGAGAATAGAGGAAGAACGTCGCAGGGAGGCGTCGGAAAGACGCAGAATACAGCGTGAGGCGGAACGTGCACGCCAACTCAGGAACGCTAACCGAGGTGAAAACGACCTCGTTAAAGTTCGTTCGTCCTCACAGGGAAGACCTGTACGCACAACAACTTATCCGCGTTCAGGGCAGAGAACAGGTACTCCCTCAAACCGCAGACCTCAACCGAGAGATAGAAGATATTAAGGTGATTTTTTGAGTTTGCTTATAAAAAATGCGAGGGTTATAGACCCGTCGCAGAATTTGGACAAAATTTCGGACATATATATTGAGAACGGAAAGATAAGTAAAATCGGTGAGATTGATACTGCCGACAAGATAATTGACGGCAGCGGACTTGTCGCTGCTCCCGGACTTGTCGATATGCACGTTCACCTCCGTGACCCCGGACAGACCTATAAGGAAGATATTATTTCAGGTTGCAAGGCTGCCGCGGCAGGCGGTGTGACGAGTATTCTCGCAATGCCGAATACAAATCCGACCGTTGACAATGCCGACACGATAAAATATATTCTCGATAAGGCTAAGGATGCTGACGCAAAGGTTTATGTTGCGGCGAGTATTACAAAAGGGCTTATGAGCAAAGAGGCTACCGATTTAGAGGAAGTAAAAAACGCGGGGGCTGTCGCTCTTTCCGATGACGGCAGACCTGTTGAAAATACAAAAATGCTCATAAACGCTATGAAAACAGCTCCGAAGCTCGGACTGAAAATCACCGCACACTGCGAGAGTCTTCCAATAGCAAACGGCGGTATAATGAATGAGGGAGAGGTTTCCCGAAAGCTTAAGGTTAAGGGAATTCCCGCCTCTGCCGAGGATTGCGGGGCACAGAGAGAAATTGCGTACGCTGACGCGTTCGGCGTTCCTGTTCATATCTGTCACGTCAGCACTAAAAATTCAGTCGCTATGATCAGAGATGCAAAGTCACGCGGTGTTTCGGTGACCTGTGAAACTGCTCCGCACTATTTCTCATTTACCGAACAGGAGCTTTTAAGCCGTGATGCGGATTTCAGGATGAACCCACCGCTCAGAACTGAGGAAGATAAAAAGGCGATTATCGAGGGACTTGTAGACGGCACTCTCGACGCTATAGCAACCGACCACGCTCCCCATGCCCCCGAGGAGAAGGATGATTTCGAGAAAGCACCGAACGGTTCAATCGGAATGGAAACCTCGCTGTCGGCGGGAATTACAAACCTCGTGAAAACAGGTTATCTGACGATATATGAGCTTATTGAAAAAATGAGCACAAATCCCGCAAAAATTTTGAATATTGACGCGGGTACCTTAAAGCAAGGTACCGACGCTGATATTGTAATTTTTAATATGGACCAAAGTTATACTGTAGACGTTGAAAAGCTCCACGGCAAGAGCAAGAATTCTCCGTTTAAGGGCAGAGAGCTTTTCGGAAAGGTTAAGTACACATTGCTTAACGGAAAAATTGTCTACAAAGATTAATATATGTAATTAAGGAGTAATCATTATGGCAAAAGGAAATTTATTATCCGTACGAAACGATGTACGCGTTGTCGACGCAACCTTGCGTGACGGAGGACTTTGTAACGATTTTTACTTTACGGACGAATTCGTTAAGGATTTATACCACGCCAACATTAAAGCCGGTGTGGACTATATGGAGTTCGGCTACAAGGCGTCTAAGGAGATTTTTGATCCTCAACAATTCGGAAAATGGAAATTCTGTGATGACGAGGATATCCGCGAGGTTGTCGGCGAAAACAATTCTCCGATGAAAATTGCGGTTATGGCTGATGTCGGACGTTGCGACTACAAAAACGATATCCGTCCAAAAAACGAAAGCCCTGTTGATTTAATCCGTATTGCGACTTATGTAAATACAATCCCCGTTGCGTGCGATATGATTGAGCATTGCCACAAACTCGGCTATGAAACCTCAATCAATATTATGGCTATTTCTAAGGAAAAGACAGAGGATATTAAAGAAGCACTTGATACTTTCGGAAAAACTTCCGTTGATACAATTTATATTGTAGACAGCTACGGTGCTTACTATCCCGAGCAGATTCGCCGTACCTCACAGATGTATCTTGAGTATGCGGATAAATACAATAAAAATGTCGGCATCCACGCCCACGATAACCAGAGCCTTGCATTTGCTAATACAATTGATGCGTTGCAGGAAGGTGTCAGCTACCTCGACGCTACCGCTATGGGAATGGGCAGAGGTGCAGGAAATTGTCGCAGCGAGTTGCTTGTAGGTTTTCTTAAAAATCCAAAATACAGAACCGAGCCGATACTCGACCATATTGAAAAGCATATGCTTTCTTTAAAGGAGCAGGGTGTTCAGTGGGGATTTGACATTCCTTATATTATAACAGGTCAGCGAAACAGCCACCCGCGTACAGCTATCGCATTCCAAAAGGCTCATCGCAAGGATTTTAAAAACTTCAGACTTGAACTGCTTGATTTTGACTAAAGGAGAAAAATATGGCACTTGACAGATTAATTGAAAAAATTGTACAAATGCAAAACCCGACCGTAGCAGGTCTTGATCCAAAACTCGACTTTGTTCCCGAGTTCATAAAGAAAAAATGCTTTGAAAAACACGGCAAAAATCTTGAGGGTGCGGCAGCGGCACTCTTAGAGTTTAACAAAGCACTCATTGATGCACTTTGCGATATTGTGCCGGCAATAAAACCGCAGGCTGCCTACTATGAAATGTACGGTTGGCAGGGCGTAAAGGCACTTTGTGAGACTATCGAATATGCTAAAAGCAAGGGTATGTATGTTATTACCGACGGAAAACGCAACGATATCGGCACCACAATGCAGGCTTACGCTACGGCACATCTCGGTACAAC
>JAFLSL010000105.1:0-2104 GCA_022510985.1 Ruminococcus sp.
GGGTAAGTGGGAAATCGTATATACCCAAACTAACAGGTAAATTATAACATATCGAAAATATCTTTGCAAGCCTTTTTTGCATAGAGAGTCCGCTTTGTACGCCCCTTTCTTTGCCAAACGAAAAAGGGACTGCTTTATTAGCAATCCCTCATGTTCATTATTTTGAAATTATCAGCTGAATACTGCAATCTCGTCTTTTGCCTTGCTAAAGCTTACGGGCTTGTCTTTTTTATCGGTCAGTACCTGCAGAGTGTTTTCAATCTCGGTTGAGCCTGATTTTTTAACTCTGAATTTTGCGGTATAGATTGTGCCTGTCTGCGTAAAGTCAAGACCGCTGAGGACGGACGCATTGTAGAGGATTCTGTTTCCGCTGTTGTTTACTATTCCGTTTGTGTTAGGAGTTACTGAAACATACTCGAGATAATTGTCGTCGTAGGTCGTATAGCCCTGATAATTTTCGAGGACAATCGGAACATTGAGGTTCAGCGTAATGGTGATTACATCGCCGACATAGCAGGTTGTACCGTTGATTTTGCATTTATCGTCGGTTTTATGGTCGGGGTTTGTTGCGGGGATTACAACGTCAATTTTTTCACCGCCGCCTGATGAAGGGGACTTGCTTTTTGTTGAGGAGCTTTTTGAACTTTTTGAGCTTTTTGACGTTGTTTTTGATAATGTGCTTAATTTTGTCGCGGTGGTTGAGGCGGTGGATTTTGACGAATTATGGGATGTTTTGGATTTTGCGGAAACAATCTTCTCGGTTCCGCCCTGCTCGGCAACCGTCTCACTCGGGGCAGTTGTGTTGAGTGCAATGGTAGTGTGGGATGTGTTTGTTGCCTCGTAGTTAGCGTTGTTAACATTGTTTATGATTATAACAGCTCCTGCTGCGACAACAGCAATCATAAGGAATATTAAAACGGCAAGTGCGATAATTTCTTTTTTTGTAAACTTTCTTTTTTCCATTTTTAAGCTTCTTTCTAAAATATTAGTTGCATAAAAATTATAGCACTTACAAAAATATTATTCAACCTTAAAATTTCGTACAAAATTTAGCACGGTTTTATGGATAAAATATCAATAGATATTAGCTTTGCTAATATGGTATAATTTATTGTCTATTAAATAAACAGGAGAACAATTATGAATATTTGTGTATATTGTGCGTCAAGTGAAACTATAGATAAAAGCTATCTTAATGCCGGAGAAAAGTTTGGCGAAACTCTCGCTGAAAATAACCACACGCTTATTTTCGGAGCGGGCAAATACGGTGTTATGGGTGCTGTTGCGAGAGGTTGCAGACGTAAAGGCGGAAAGGTTGTCGGCGTGTTGCCTAACTTTTTCAATAATGTTGACGTTATGTTTAAGGACTGCGAGATTATCCGCACAGAAACTATGCGAGAGCGTAAGCAGATTATGGAAGATAAAAGCGACGCGTTTGTTATGATGCCCGGCGGCATCGGAACCTTTGAGGAGTTTTTTGAAATTCTGACATTAAAACAGCTAAGACGCCATAATAAGCCGATTGCGGTATATAACGTGAACGGCTATTACGATAACCTGTTTGAGATGCTGGATAAAACTATAATAGAGGGTTTTATGTCGGAAAAATGCAGGGAGCTGTTTTTTATCAGCGACGACGAAAATGAAATTTTGGAGTATTTTAAAGACTACACCCCGTTTTCATACGATAAATACGAGTTCATTTAAGGGGGAATATTATGACCGATTGTGAGCACTGTGCACACTATGTGTTTGACGACGAGTTTGAATATTATATTTGCGACGTGAATTTGGACGAGGATGAAATGGCTCGGTTTATGAGCGGAAATGTCAGAGAATGCCATTATTTCAACCTTTATGATGAATATAAAATTGTTAAAAAACAAAACTAGTACAATTAAGAATTTTATATCGAGAAGATAGAAAAATGTAAAATCAATGTTATTGTTCCGACCGTTAAATTTTCATTTTATTTTTGAACCTGTCCGCTCTATCCAAAGTTAGATAGAGGAAGAAACGTTTGGGGGATATGTTTGTTAAACAGAAACACCCACGTATGACGAAGAAAACAAAAAGTCTATCGCAGAACTTATCCTCTCTATCC
>JAFLSL010000105.1:2204-4796 GCA_022510985.1 Ruminococcus sp.
GAAGAAAACAAAAAGTCTATCGCAGAACTTATCCTCTCTATCCAAAATTTGATAGCGGCACGAACATCAGGGGGATATGTTTGTTAAATAGGAACGCCCATGTATGACGAAGAAAAATAAAATGTCTCAAAGCTTGTTTTGGCTTTGAGACATTTTTTTCATAATTTCTTTCATTTGTCTGTCCGCTCTCGCACCGACAACCAAGCAGGCATAAAGCAGAAACAAAAATCCCAGCGATGCTACCGCGAGTGCTATCCATAACATAAAATCACCTTTTTATCTTATGAATAGTATTAGCAGAATGTTAAGGTTTATTCAAATTCTTTTTTACACATTTCGAGTGCGGAGGCTATTACAGCATCCATATCGTAGTATTTATACTCTCCGAGACGTCCGCCGAAAATTACGTTTTTCTCGTTTTTGGCAAGCTCTCTGTACTTCTCGTAGAGCTTTCCGTTTTTCTCGTCGTTTACGGGATAATACGGCTCGTCACCGGGTTTCCATTCGGAGGAATACTCTCTGCTGATTACGGTTTTCGGAAGGTCGTTTCCGTTCTCGTCCTTGCCGAATTCAAACCATTTGTGCTCGATAATTCTTGTCCAAGGAGTTTCGCGGTCGGTATAGTTTACCGCTGCGTTACCCTGGAAATTAGGCTTGTCGAGAAGTTCGTTTTCAAAGCGTACGGAACGATATTCAAGATTTCCGAGCTTGTATCCGAAATAAGCGTCGATAGCTCCGGTAAAGAGAACTTTATCGGCAAGTTTATCAAGATCGTCCTTGTTCTCAAGGTAATCAACGTTCAGCCTTACCTCAATTCCGTCGAGCATATTTTCAACCATTTTTGTATATCCGCCGACGGGAATTCCCTGATAGAGGGCGTTAAAGTAGTTGTTGTCGAAGGTGAGGCGTACAGGAAGTCGCTTGATGATAAACGACGGAAGTTCGCTGCAATCTCTGCCCCACTGCTTTTCGGTGTAACCTTTTATAAGCTTTTCGTAAATATCTCTGCCGACTAAGGAAATCGCCTGTTCCTCTAAATTTTTCGGCTCACCCTTAATCTCCGAGCGTTGCTCCTCGATTTTCTCCATTGCCTCTTCGGGAGTAACAACTCCCCACATTTGATTAAAGGTGTACATATTAAAAGGAAGTGAATAAAGCTCGCCCTTAAAATTCGCTACGGGTGAATTGGTAAAGCGGTTAAACTCAGCGAATTTTGTAACATAATCCCAAACCTCTTTGAGATTTGTGTGGAAAATATGTGCTCCGTATTTATGGACGTTAATGCCCTCAACCCTTTCGGTATATACGTTGCCCGCGATATTCGGTCGCTTGTCAATAACCAATACGGATTTGCCCGCAGCCTTTGCCTGCTGAGCAAAAACTGCTCCGTAAAGTCCCGAACCAACTACTAAATAATCATATTTCATAATTCATCATCCTTTATTTTTCAGATATTCCTTATAGGATACATTTGCGTCAAAAATTACACCGCCGTGTACCGACGAGCCCATCTCGAATTCTTTCCAATTTCCGTATTCACGGGTTAAGTTATCTTCGCAGTTAAGAGGTACCGGCACCTTAATCATTTCGAAATCCATATACCTAGGTGTACCGACATAATCTGTTTTCAGACGTTTAAAACCTCTTTCATATATATACGGCAGTGTCAGCTCTCCAATCCACTCTGTATCTGTAAAACGATACTTAAGTTTAAGCTTTTCGAGCTTTTTATAGTATGGATTTTTTATTTTAAAAAACCTTGTAAAATCTCGGGAAATCGGTGCAATTAAATTTTTGAGCTTGCTTTTTATTCCCGGTTTTTTCGATTTTACATATCTGTCTGTATTACGACTCCATAGTTGTTTCTTTTTAATCAGCTTCATATTTTTTGAGAGATATCTTTGAAGTTCGTCTTCATCATCGGGAACATTATCAAGAGGAAAAATATCAATAAAAATCCCCTGATTAAACTTACAACCCAACTCAAGCTCGCATTTCAGAATGCCCGTTGTTTCGCTGTTGCGAAGCTGTGCGTGCCCACGCATTGAGCCGGGGTCGGTTTCTTCGTTCTGGAAAAAATACGGATGCTTAAACTCCTTTGGAGCAATTTTGCACAACCGCTCGTAATCCTCGCGGAGCATAACGGTATCAATATCATCGTCCCAGGGAATCATTCCCTTGTGTCTTACCGCACCGAGCAATGTTCCGTCGGATACATAGATATTTATTTTATGTTTTTTGCAAACTCTGATAAGCTCGTTTAGCAAATCAAGTCCAACCGCCCAAAGCTCTTTTCTTTCTTTTGTTACCGTAAAACCGCAACGTACTTCTTCTTCGAAGAATTCCTTCGGAATATCAAGCTTTAAATCTACCAATCATATCACCTAAGCTTTTTTATGAAACAGTTTATCGAAAACTGCGTTCTTAAACATCTTTACAAATTCAAAAAGCATATTGTCGCGAAGTATTGCAAGGAATGCGACATAAACAACAACAGCTGTCAGCATCTGCACACCTAAGCCTAAAGATGCAGAAAGAATTCTGCTTGTCTTATCCACTGCCGATATGGAACGCGTAAAGAAATTTCCTGCA
>JAFLSL010000106.1 GCA_022510985.1 Ruminococcus sp.
TCTTTTCAATCGTGCCGTCAGCCTTAATACCGCAAATTAACTTCATATCTCCGCCGTAACCTTTTACGCTGAGCATAAACACATAGCCCGTGCCGTTTTCAGCCTTGTAGACCTCAGTTACACATTCGGGGAGATTTTTTATATCCATAAGCTTAAAATCGTCCGCCTCGCTTAAAACCTCGGCTCTTGCCTCTGCGGCAGCCTTTTCCTCAGCAGCCTTGATAATCGGCGAAGTTGTGAGATTAATGTACGCCAAAAGTGCGGTTACGACAAGGCATATACAAACGAGAACCGCTATCGGCTTTATAAAATCGTTTTTCATACCTTACCACCTCCCACAAGAGGCTTTGAGCGTGTCAACCTTTCGATATACGGAGTTAGAATATTCATCAAGAGGATTGAGAAGCTGACGCCCTCGGGGAAGTTACCCCAAAAACGTATTAACACGGTAATAAGTCCGCAGCCGATTCCAAAGATAATTTTACCCCATTTTGTCGCGGGCGAGGACGAATAGTCGGTTGCCATAAAGAACGCACCGATAACAAGACCGCCCGACATAAACTGATAAAGCGGATCTTTTCCGCAGATAAGTGACATAATCACAACGGTTGCAATAAATGCAACCGGAGTGTGCCAGCTGATTACTCTCTTAATTAAAAGATAAGCTCCGCCGAGCAAGAGTGCTAAGGTGCAGGTTTCGCCCAAGCATCCGCCGTGATATCCCAAAAACATATTGAGATAGCTCGGAAGTTCATTTGCCTGACCTTTTGAAATAAGGGCAAGCGGAGTTGCACTTGAGG
Source organism: Ruminococcus sp. (assembly GCA_022510985.1). Classification (GTDB taxonomy): domain Bacteria; phylum Bacillota; class Clostridia; order Oscillospirales; family Acutalibacteraceae; genus Ruminococcoides. Next base: position 801 of record JAFLSL010000106.1, read on the forward strand.
ACGCGTCGGGGAATACCCAGCTTGTCATTGTGCCTGAAAATGCTGTCATCATAATAATTCTCGCGGTAATTGCGGGGTTTGCGAAGTTCTGACCGATTCCGCCGAAAAGCTGTTTTACAACTACGATAGCGACAATCGAGCCGAACGCCGCCTGCCAAAGCGGAATGGAAACAGGTAAATTAAAAGCTAAAAGCATACCCGTTACAACCGCGGAAAGGTCGGAAATTGTGTTTTCTTTTTTACAGATTTTTTCAAATCCCCATTCCGAAAAAATACACACAGCAACGCACACACCGATTACCAGAAGACTGCGTATGCCGAAAATTACAACCGAGGCAATTGCCGCGGGGATGAGTGCGATTACAACGTCGAGCATAATTTTAGTGGTTGTAACAGAGCTGTTAAAATGGGGTGAAATCGAGGAGATTAATTTATTCATTTTTATCCTCCTCTTCCTTTTTCTTGTTAATATAATCGCGAAGGACGCTCTTTGCAAGCTTGTTAGTCTGAACGAGCGGACGCTTTGCAGGACATACATACGAACAGCAACCGCATTCCATACATAAATCAACACAAAGCTTTTCCAAATCCTCGCCTGAGCTTTGCTTATACGCTCTTGCGATTTGTCTGGGGTCGAGCTTAAACGGACAATGGTTAAGACATTTTCCGCAGTTGATGCAAGCTGTTGTCTTAGGCGGAGCTGCCTCTTTTTCGTCCATAGCGATAACCGCGTTGGTCATCTTTAACACGGGTGCGTCCATAGACGCTACGGAAATACCCATCATCGGACCGCCGTAGATTACCTTAAAAGGCTCAGATTTCAGTCCGCCCGCACTCTCGAGCAGAGTTTCTATCGGCGTTCCTATCGGAGCGATTACGTTTTTCGGCTCCTTTACCGCCGAGCCGTCAACTGTTACGCATTTTTCAACGAGCGGCATACCGGTTTCGAGATACTCACCGACAAACGCAAGCGTAGTTACGTTTATAACGATTACTCCAACGTCGAGCGGAAGTCCGCCCTTCGGGATAATTCTTTTCATTGTATTGTAAACGAGAACTTTCTCGCCGCCCTGCGGATAAATCGCGGGCAGTGCTTTTATCTCAACCGAGCTGTCGTCCTTTGAATATTCGCCAAGCTTTTTAATGCACTCGGGCTTATTATCCTCAACTCCGATAATAAACCTTTTAACACCCATATACTTTTTAATCGCGTTAATGCCTTTAAATATGTAGTCGGTTTTATCGAGCATTGTTCGTGTATCGGATGTGATATAAGGCTCACACTCGGCGGCGTTGATAATCACCGCGTCGATTTTTTCTAAGTCCTTAACTCCGAGCTTTACAAAGGTCGGAAAGCCCGCACCGCCAAGTCCTACAATTCCGCTTTTCTTTACAGCGTCTACAAAGCTGTCGAAATCAGAAACCGCAGGCGGTTTAATGCTCTCGTCTTTTTCCTGAAGTCCGTCACTCTCGATTACAACGGCGGATACCTTCTGTCCCGACGTCATTTTTATTTCGTCAATTTTTGTGACCTTTCCGGATACGCTCGAGTGAACAGGTGCGGAAATAAAACCGTCTTGCTCGCCTAAAAGAGTTCCGACCTTTACGTCGTCTCCCTTTTTAACATTTACCGCACTCGGCTTTCCGATATGCATAGACATCGGAATAACAACCGTTTTCGGAACGGGAATGTTAATCGGTTTGCAATCGGCGGTGTTTTTCTTATGAGGCACTTTTGTACCGTGTAGTCTCATAATTAACCCCTCCATTCTTTTGTTTGCCTATAAATTCGCATACAAATCTATTATACTATAAATAGACACTTTAGCCAATGTTTTTTCCGTTAAATAATTAACAAATTTTAGATTTTATTTTAAAAAATTTTAATTCTATTGACATAAAATGCCTGTTATACTAAAATTATGAGAGGTTTATAAAAATTTTGCATACACTAAAAAAGATTAAGGAGAGTTAAAAATGGATATCACAAAAGACATTGAATATGTGGGCGTTAACGACCACGAGCTTGACCTATTTGAGGGAGAGTATATAATTCCGAACGGAATGGCATACAATTCTTACGTTATAGTTGACGATAAAATTGCGGTTACGGATACAGTGGATGCAAATTTCGGCGACGAGTGGATTGCTAATATCGAAAACGCTCTTGACGGAAAAGCTCCCGATTACCTTGTTATTCACCATATGGAGCCTGACCACAGTGCAAACATTGTAAAATTTATGGATAAATACGAAAACGCCGTTATCGTTTCCTCGGACAAGGCGTTTGTTATGCTCTCGCAGTTTTACGCTAAGGACTACAGCGAACGCAGAATGGTCGTAAAAGAGGGAGAAAAACTTGAGCTGGGAGAACACACTCTGAGCTTTATCGGGGCACCGATGGTGCATTGGCCCGAGGTTCTTATGAGCTTTGACGAGTGTGACAAGGTTCTCTTCTCCGCTGACGCGTTCGGCAAATTCGGAGCACTCGATGTTGACGAGGATTGGGCGTGCGAGGCAAGACGTTATTACTTCGGCATTGTCGGAAAATACGGAATGCAGGTTCAGAATGTTCTCAAAAAAGCGTCCGCTCTCGATATTAAAATTATCTGTCCGCTGCACGGCCCGATTTTAAACGAAAATCTCAGCTATTACCTTAACCTCTACAACACCTGGTCATCCTACGGAGTTGAGAGCGAGGGCGTTACAATTGCCTACACTTCCGTTTACGGCAACACCAAAAAGGCGGTTGAGCTGCTCGCTAAAAAGCTGGAGGAAAAAGGCTGCGTGAAGGTTGCGGTTAACGACCTCGCAAGAGAAGATATGGCGGAGTGTGTTGAGGACGCGTTCCGTTACGGAAAAATTATTCTCGCGACTACAACCTATAATATGGATATTTTCCCGTTTATGCACACCTTTATAAAGAAACTGACCGAGAGAGGTTTTCAGAACAAGCATATCGGACTTGTGGAAAACGGAACGTGGGCACCCGTTGCGGCTAAAAAAATGAGAGAAATGTTTGACGGATGCAAAAACCTTACTTTCTCCGACACAACCGTAACGATAAAATCCGCCTTAAACGCGGAGAGTGAAAAGGCTCTTGACGCTTTGGCAGAGGAATTCGCAAAGTAAATTTGATAACAAAGATAACAAAACGAAAACGCCGGGATTTAAAATCTCGGCGTTTCCTTCGTTTAAAAAGAAAATGAGGGGTACATTTTGTAAGTCTCTGAGTCGACTTACCAGAGGAGGGTAGAATACAGCACTCAACAGCTTAGGGATTGCTATTGAGTACGATTATATTAAATCATCGGAATTTGACAACTATGTGATATTCCGCTGAAATCGGATTGAATTTTTTCAGGTTTTAGGTACATAAATAAAATTTTGTACATAATTTAAACAAATGTTTGACAATGCGGTTGTTTTTATGATATGATATTCATAACTAAAAGGGAGGTTATCCTTATGAAAAAGTTAAAGCCTATCACAAAAAAACAGCAGTTAGTTTACGATTATTTAGTTGAATGCTCCGAGCAGAGCAGAGTTCCCTCGGTTCGTGAAATTTGTAAGGATGTCGGACTTAAGTCGACCTCAACCGCACACCTATATCTTAAAGCTTTGGAAGAACACGGTCTAATCGAGCGTGACGCGGGTCTTAACCGCTGTATCCGCATTGTCGGTGAAACTACCGCAAAAAGTGTTCCCGTGCTGGGAAATGTTGCGGCGGGTAATCCTATCGTTGCAATTGAGGATATTGAAGGCTACGTTACAGTTGATCGCAATTTAAGCCGCGGAAAAGAGCTTTTTGCTCTTAAGGTTCAGGGCGAAAGTATGATTAACGCAGGCATTTTGCCGGGCGATATTCTTGTTGTTCACAGAACTCCCGTTGCGAAGAACGGGGAAATTGTTGTTGCACTTGTTGATGACAGTGCAACAGTTAAGCGTTTTTACAAAGAGGACGGTCACTTCCGCCTTCAGCCCGAA
>JAFLSL010000107.1 GCA_022510985.1 Ruminococcus sp.
TCGGGACTGATTTTGTATTTTGTATTTTTAGCCTTCGCATTAAAACTCAGAAAATTTTTATGCAGAAAAGCTAAAGAAAGTATAGACGATTCTCTGAGCGTTCACTATGCGTTAAAAAGTTTCGTTAAGGCTCCGAAAAGCTATACCATTTATTTGCTTTCCTTTTTCGGAATACCTGTCTTATTGATTGCGATTTTTATAATCTCGAATTTTTCTGTTTTTATTATCCCGAACTATATTCCGTATGATAATATTTTTGATATACCCTACTATCTCGAACAGTTCGCAAAATCGGTAAATGAGTTTAACTCGACGGCTCCTGTAGGCAATTTATTCTACATAAAGCTCTATCACGAAACATTCAACTCGCTCATCGTACAAATTATATTCTTCCTCTCACTTGCAGTTTCTGCAACTCTTAGCTGGTTTTCAGCACTCAGAAAGCGTTGACTAAAGATATTAATAGTGGTATCATAGTAAATTGGTAAAACGATTATGGAGTGAAAATTATGAGAATTGTAATAAAGGTCGGCACTTCGACTTTGGCTCATGATACAGGACTTCTCAACATCAAAAGAGTTGAGAAAATGTGCAAGGTTATTTCCGATTTAAAAAATGCAGGCAACGAGATTGTTTTAGTATCCTCGGGTGCTATCGGAATGGGACTTGGGAAAATCGGAATCAAGGAACGTCCCGACGATATTCCGACTAAGCAGGCAGCCGCGGCTATCGGTCAATGTGAACTTATGTACACCTATGACAAGCTTTTTTCCGAATACAACCACACCGTTGCTCAGATTCTTATGACGGGTGCGTATGTGGCCTTAGAGGATTACGGAAAAAACCTTAACAACACTCTGTTTAAACTTTTTGAACTCGGAGTTATTCCGATTATAAACGAAAACGATACGGTCACAACCGACGAAATTATTATCGGTGATAACGATACCCTCGGTGCGACTATTGCAAACACCGTAAACGCCGACTTGCTCATTCTTCTTTCCGATATTGACGGACTGTTTACGGGGGACCCAAACAAAGACCCGAACGCCAAGCGTATTGACGTTGTTGAAAAAATCACCGAGGAGATTGAAAATCTCGCAGGCAACCGTGGCTCTGTGCTCGGAACAGGCGGTATGATTACGAAAATCAATGCCGCTAAAATGGTGACCGAAAACGGCATTGATATGGTTGTTGCCAACGGCAAGAATCCCGAAATACTCTACGATATTATAAACGGCGAAGGAATTTGCACTCGTTTTAAGGGAGTAAAAAATGACGACTAAAGAGTTACTTATAAAAGCAAAAAACGCAAAATCAAGGCTAAGCTCGGTTTCAGTTGAGCAAATTGACAACGCACTTTGTGCTATGGCGGACGCACTTATCCTTAACACAGATAAGATACTTGCCGAAAATGCTAAGGACATTGAAAAATCAAGAGGAACGCTCAGTGAGGTTATGATTGACCGACTTTCTCTTTCTGCCGATAGAATTAAAGGTATGGCAAACGGAGTGAGGGACGTTGCAAAGCTTCCCTGCCCTGTCGGAAAAGTTATAAAGAAAATTGTCCGCGAGGACGGACTTGTGATTGAGAAAACCTCGGTAGCACTCGGAGTTGTAGCCATCATTTACGAAAGCCGCCCGAACGTTACGTCCGACGCTGCCGCACTCGCGATAAAGAGCGGTAACGTCTGCGTGCTTCGATGCGGAAAAGAGGCTCACAACAGTGCCGCCGCGATTGTTGACGCTCTGCAAAGCGGACTTGAAAAAGCAGGTCTGTGCAAGGATTTTGTGCTTCTTGTTGAAGATACAACACGAGAGAGTGCAAACGAGATTATGACTGCCGATGGATATGTTGACCTACTCATTCCGCGTGGCGGAAAAGGCTTAATCAGTGCGTGCGTAAATAATGCAACCGTACCCTGTATTCAGACAGGAACGGGAATCTGTCACATTTATGTTGACGAAAGTGCAGATATTGAAATGGCACTTAATATTGTTGAAAACGCTAAAACAAGCCGTCCGTCCGTCTGCAACGCTGAGGAAGTTTTGGTTGTAAATAAAAATATCGCCAAGGATTTTCTTCCCAAATTAAAGGAAAGATTGGTTGACAGCAGATGTGAAAATCCCGTTGAACTCAGGCTTGATGAATTCGCACAAAAAATTATTGACGGAACGCCGGCAAAGGACGAGGACTTTGACACAGAATTTCTCGACTATATCCTTGCGGTTAAAGTTGTCGATAATGTTGAAAAAGCGATTGAGCATATAAACGCTCACTCAACAGGCCACAGTGAGGCAATAATAACAGAAAACAGCTCGTCTGCCGATAAGTTCACAAGGAGTATTGACAGCTCAGCGGTTTACGTCAACGCAAGCACACGTTTTACTGATGGCGGAGAATTCGGCTTAGGATGTGAAATGGGAATTTCCACCCAAAAGCTTCACGCAAGAGGCCCCATGGGACTTGAAGAACTTAACACTTATAAATATATCATCAAAGGAACAGGTCAGGTGAGATAAATGTACACATTCGGATTTATAGGTGCAGGAAATATGGGCGGTGCACTCGCCAAAGCGGCTTCAAAAAGCACAAAAAACATTTTAATTGCCGACCATTTCACCGAAAGGGCCGAAAAACTTTCAATCGAAACAGGCACAAATGTCGGCGACAATTCACAAATCGCAAGCGAATGTCAGTATATTTTCCTAGGTGTTAAACCGCAAATGATGGCGGATATGCTCGGCGAAATCAAGGACATCCTAAAAAGCAGAAACGACGACTTTGTTCTTGTTACAATGGCTGCCGGACTTTCTATAGAAACAATCCGCACTATGGCAGGCGGGGCTTACAAGGTTATAAGAATTATGCCTAACACTCCGGTTGAAGTCGGCGAAGGTCAGATACTCTACTGCAAAAGCGATAATGTAACAGCTAACGAACTCAAAGCTTTTCTTGAAAATATGAAACACGCAGGCAATCTTACCGAAATCCCCGAAAACCTTATGGATGCTGGTTGTTCGGTATCGGGTTGCGGTCCTGCTTTTGTTTATATGTTCATTCGCGGACTTGCGGAGGGCGGAATTGAATGCGGAATTGATGAAAAAACTGCGTTAACATTAGCGGCACAAACCGTGCTCGGAAGTGCAAAGCTACTTATCGAAAGTAAAAAAGACCCGTCAGTTCTCATTGAAAACGTCTGCTCTCCCGGCGGAAGTACAATCGAGGGCGTAAAATCGCTCGATAACGATAATCTCGAGGATGTAGTAGTAAATGCCGTAACTGCTTCTTACGAAAGAAATATTGAACTCGGTAAAGCATAAAAAATAGAAACAGCACCTGAGCAACGGTGCTTTTCTTTCGTCAAAATGCGGGTCTATAATAAACAAAAATTATTTTTTCGCTATAAAGGTTGATATAGCTCCCGTTTATGTGGTATAATATTGTATAATTATAATTCTATACATTTCTTTTGAGGTGTACGGAGGAGAATATGGAAAAAATTATTACGTTCGCGGTACCTTGTTATAATTCCGCGGAATATATGGATCATTGTATAAACACTCTGCTCTCAGTAGGCGAGGACGCTGAGATTATTCTTGTTGACGACGGCTCAACTAAAGATAACACTCCCGAAATCTGCGACAGCTACGCTGAAAAATATCCTAACATTATTAAAGTTATTCATCAGGAAAACGGCGGTCACGGTGAGGGCGTTAATCAGGGTTTGAGAAACGCTACGGGTACCTATTATAAGGTTGTCGACAGTGACGACTGGCTCGACACCGACGCTCTGCAACAGGTTATCGTTAAGCTCAAGGAGCTTGAGAACAAAAATCTTGATATGATGATTTGCAACTACGTTTACGAGCATGTCGAGGATAACACAACCCACACTATGCACTACAAAAATGTTTTCCCGCAGAACACAATTTTCTCGTGGGACGATATAAGCGGTTTCAGTATTTCGCAATGTCTGCTTATGCACTCGGTAATTTACCGAACTCAGCTGCTCAAAGATTGCGGAGTTACTCTTCCTAAGCATACATTTTATGTGGACAATATTTTTGTTTATCAGCCTTTGCCGTTCGCTAAAAATATTTACTATATGGATCTCGACTTGTACCGTTACTTTATCGGACGCGAAGACCAGAGCGTTAACGAAACTGTTATGGCATCAAGAATTGACCAACAGCTTCGCGTAACAAAGATTATGATTGACGCTCACAAAATTGACGACGTATATAAGACGAGTAAAAAGCTCGGAAAATATATGAGAAAATACATCACAATGATGATGACGATTTCTAACATTTTCTGCGAGCTTTGTACATATCCTGACAAGGATGAAAAACGCAAGGACCTTTGGAAATATCTTAAAGATACTGACGAAAAGCTTTACAAGCACGTCAGATTCCACACAATCTGGAGCTTTGCAAATATCCAGAATAAACCCGGCAGAAAGCTTGCAATTTCTCTCTACAGAATAGCAAGAAAGATTTATAAGTTTAACTAAAATATTAAAGAAGACTGTATCTAATTCGGATACAGTCTTTTTTACACAAAAATTCCCCTTGCAGATAGTCATTCTTTATGATAAAATCTACTTGAAATTATTTTGAGATAGGAGGAAATCTTATGAAGTTTCAATCGAAAGTAAAAAAATCAGTAAGCCTGCTGTTATCGATGTTAATGCTCATTAGCGTGTTCACAGCACTTCCCCTCAACGTCGATGCGGCAAATACATATGTTATTCTAACATCAGAAACAAGAGGTGA
>JAFLSL010000108.1 GCA_022510985.1 Ruminococcus sp.
GAGCCGTCCTACGGAACGGACACGCTCCAGATAAAGGTACTGTAATGGATAATATTATTTTAATTGGTATGCCGGGCAGCGGTAAAAGCACGCTCGGAGTAGTTTTGGCGAGAAAGCTCGGATACGGATATCTCGACACCGATTCTTTTATTTCTCAAAGAGAAAAATGCACACTTCAGGACATTATTGATAAAAAGGGGCTTGACTGCTTTTTAGAAATAGAGAAAAGCGTCGGCAGTGAAATTGTCTGCGACAGAGTTATTATTGCGACAGGCGGCTCGATGGTTATGGCTAAAGAGGCTATGGAGCACCTGAAAGAGCTTGGTACGGTTATTTATATAAATGTTCCGATAGAAGAGTTAAAACGCAGACTCGGCAATTTTTCAGACAGAGGAATTGCAATGAAAAACGACGAAACCTTAGAGGACATTTTAAACCTCCGCACCCCCTACTACGATAAATACGCTGACATTGTTGTAAACTTTAAAGACGGCAATTCCTTGGAAGAAACCGTGGACGATATTGTAAAAGCACTTAACTAACTGACAAAAAAGGAGAAGTTTCCGTTAATCGGAAACTTCTCCTTTTTATTTAAGTACAAATAATATTCAGTATAGATTAGTCCTTAATTTCGCCTGTGCAATGCGGGCAACGTGTAGCCTTAATGTGGATCGGGCTGTAGCAATAAGGACATTCTTTCTCTGTAGGCTCTGCTTCGGGTTCCGGCTTTTTGCCGAGGGACATAGCCTTGTTAACAGCCTTAACGAGAAGGAAGATAACAGCAGCCATAATAACGAAGTTTACAACAGCGGTTAAAAACTTGCCGTAAGCGAAGGTTGCACCTAAAATCTCAACATAATATGCGTCGAAGTTTGCTCCGCCGAACATACCGAGAAGGGGTGAGATAAGGTCATCGCAGAGTGAAGTGATGATTGACTGGAACGCACCGCCGATGATAACAGCAACAGCGAGATCCATAACATTACCACGCATAATAAACGCTTTGAATTCTTCTAATAACTTTTTCATTTCGGGTCCTCCTTATTTTAAAACAGCTTTATGATAAACTTTTTTACCCTTTTTTATAACAATATAGCCGTTTTCCGCAAACATTTCCTTTGTAACGGAAGTAAAAGGATCGCTGATCTTTTTGCCGTCGAGGGAAACTCCGCCCTGCTCAATAAGACGTCTGCCCTCTTTACGTGACGGAATAAGTCCGCATTTTGTAAGCAAATCGAGAACGGTTAAATTTTCAGAGAAATCGTCAACAGAAAGCTCTGTACTAGGCATATTTTCGGTATTAGTTCCCGAACCAAAAAGTGCCCTAGCGGCTTCCTGAGCCTTAGATGCTTCTTCCTCGCCGTGAACAAGCTTAGTAAGCTCATATGCTAAAATTTCCTTAGCTGTGTTGAGCTGAGCACCCTCCCAGCTGTCCATTTTATCAATTTCCTCAAGAGGAAGGAATGTTAACATTCTTATACATTTAAGGACGTCAGCGTCAGCGACATTTCTCCAATACTGATAGAACTCATACGGGCTTGTCTTTTCGGGATCGAGCCATACCGCACCGCTTTGGGTTTTGCCCATTTTTTTACCCTCGGAATTTAAAAGGAGAGTAATTGTCATTGCGTATGCGTCCTTGCCGAGCTTTCTTCTGATAAGCTCTGTACCGCCGAGCATATTGCTCCACTGGTCATCTCCGCCGAACTGCATATTACAGCCGTACTTCTGATAAAGGCTGTAAAAATCGTAGCTCTGCATAATCATATAGTTAAACTCAAGGAAACTTAAGCCCTTTTCCATTCTCTGCTTATAGCATTCCGCAGTAAGCATACGGTTAACGCTGAAACACGCACCAACCTCTCTCAAAAGCTCAACATAGTTGAGGTCTAAGAGCCAGTCGCCGTTATTAACCATAATTGCTTTTCCTTCGGAAAAGTCGATAAACTTGCTCATCTGCTTTTTAAAACATTCGCAGTTATGCTCGATGTCTTCCTTAGTAAGCATTTGTCTCATATCTGTTCTGCCGGAAGGGTCGCCAATCATTCCCGTTCCGCCGCCTACGAGTGCAATCGGCTTGTTGCCAGCCATCTGCAATCTCTTCATAAGGCAAAGTGCCATAAAATGACCCACGTGAAGGCTGTCAGCCGTCGGGTCAAAACCAATATAAAATGTAGCCTTTCCGTTATTAACAAGCTCACGAATTTCTTCCTCATCAGTAACCTGTGCAATTAATCCGCGTGCCTGAAGTTCTTCATAAACTCCTATCGGACTCACTCCCTAAAATTACTTAAATATCCGCATTTTGCGGTATAATCCAAATCATATTATATTAGATAGAAAATTATAAGTCAAGCTATTTTTCGACAAAGGGTTCAATATCCTTGCCGTTAATTTTAAATGTTATACTACCCATTTCGTCGGTTCTGAAAATCTCACATCCGTAGCCGTAAAGACGCTTCATAGTTTCAACATTCGGCAGATTATAATTATTGTATTTTGAAACTGAAACTACAGAATAAGAGGGATTTACCGCCTCTAAAAATTCTTCGGACGTAACCGAATAGCTGCCGTGGTGGCTGACCTTTAAAATATCGGCGGTTAAGTCTATGTCATTTCTTATCAGGTTTTTCTCAACCTCAGACGTAATATCGCCCGTAAACAAAACGCTCTTTTCGCCGCATTTAATCTTTACAACCGCACTATCTTCATTGCTGTCGCCGTACTCGGTTTCGGGCGAAAGAACATTTATCTTAATACCTTTAAAACTAAAAATATCGCCAGAGCTGACATATGTAACCGAAAGATTATTCTCTTTAAGTGCGGATTTAAGCATATTAAAACCAGTGCTTTTAGGAAGATATTTCTTCTCCGTTTTGGGAGCTATGACTTTTTTAATCTCGTAGTCACCTATTATCCTACTCAAACCGCTTATGTGGTCGGAGTCAAAATGGGATATTATCGCCATATCAAGCTTTTTGACCTTTAAGCGGTCGAGTGCAATGCGGACATCTCTCGCATCCTTTTCGCCGCCCGCGTCAACTAAAATATTGGTACTCCTACCGCTTATTATCGCACAGTCGCTCTGCCCTACGTCCACAAAGGTTACGGTGTAATCGTCAACGGGCAAATCATAAAGACTAAAAGCAAGTACTATAATTCCGATAAAGAATAATAATGTTGCTGCTCGTTTTATCCACCGTTTCATTTTCTCTTACCCTTTTTAGGTTTTCGTGAGTATTTTTTGAATTTATCCTTTTTATTCTTAACGGTTGCGTTATAACCCGATGGATAAGGAATAAGGCAGTTCTTCCCGTTTCCTACTAAATCAAGCCTACCTGCCGATTTTAAAGCTTTGAAAACAATGTCTCTGTTCTTCGGGATAAAATACTGCATTAACGCTCTCTGCATAGCTTTTTCACCCGGGGTTTTCGGGACATAAACCTCTTTTAAAGTGTATGGGTCAAGTCCGGTATAGTACATTGCTGTTGAGATTGTTCCGGGTGTGGGATAAAAATCCTGGACCTGCTCGGGATGAATTTTCTCACGTTTTAAAAACTGTGCGAGTGATATAGCGTCCTTTAGTGTGCAACCGGGGTGCGAGCTCATTAAATACGGAACGATATACTGTTCCTTTTTTGCCTGTTTGGTAGCTCTATAAAATTTATCGGAAAATCTTTTGTACTGTTCAATATGAGGCTTGCCCATTTTGTCAAGCACGGTTTCACTGCAATGCTCGGGTGCAACTCTGAGCTGACCGCTTATATGATACTTTACAAGCTCGTCGAGAAACTCGTCGCTTTCATCGGCGAGGAAATAATCGTAGCGAATACCACTTCTTATAAACACCTTTTTAATACCGTCGATTTTTCTGAGTTTTCTTAAAAGTCGAATATAATCACTATGGTCGGCATTTAGATTTTTGCATGGTTTTGGTGCTAAGCATTTCTTGTTTTTGCAAAGTCCGCACTTCTCCTGAATATCGCACGATGGTATTCTGAAATTTGCGGTCGGACCGCCCACATCACTGATATAACCTTTAAATCTGGGATTTTTAAGAAAGCTTTCCGCCTCTTTAACTACGCTTTCGTCACTTCTTGTTGTAATCGCTCTGCCCTGATGAAATGCCAATGAGCAGAAGTTGCACGCTCCGAAACAACCGCGGTTATGTGTTATTGAAAACTCAACCTCAGAAATTCCGGGAACCCCGCCGAGCTTTTCATAGCAAGGCGGATAGTATCTTTCATAAGGAAGTGAATAAACATAGTCGAGCTGTTCGGTATTAAGAGGAGTCATCGGAGGATTTTGCACTAAAATATACTTCCCGTGGCGTTGGATTACTTTTCTGCCGCGAACAGCGTCGGCTTCCTCAAGCTCTTTTCGGGATGCTATTGCGTAGTCACGCTTGCTCTCGCTTACACGCTCAAAGCTCGGCAAATCGACTACAGATTCGGGGACATAATCCTTTGTGGAAACTTTATAGCATATACCCTTTATATCGTAAAGTGCCTCTATCGGGAGACCGTCATTAAGCCTTTTTGCGATTTCAATAGTTTGAAGCTCCCCCATTCCGTAAACAAGGATATCAGCCTTGCTGTCAAAAAGTACGGACGGCATAACTTTATCCGCCCAATAATCATAGTGGGCAAAACGTCTTAAGGACGCTTCCAAACCACCGATTATAATAGGGCTGTCC
>JAFLSL010000109.1 GCA_022510985.1 Ruminococcus sp.
TGTTTGAAATTACTTTGCCAAAGGTTAAACTTTTAATATTTATTCAAAAAAAAAACGACTGATCGGCTATGCTTTTTACATTATCGGGAATTGTAAAATCACCTGTCCTGCCCCAGGGACATCTGAGCAGATTTGTTTGTTTCTTATTATATACAACTCCGTCACGAGATGAATAAACCTCGTTTTCTTTATCAATCTCAATGCTTTTCAAATTGTAGCATCTGAAAAACGCCCAACCGTCTAAAAATGTAACACCTTTTCCGATTACCACGTTTTCAAGATTTGAACATTCAAAAAACGAATAGCTATCTACACGTTCAACTCCGTTGCCTATTGTCGCCTTTTTAAGACCTGTGCAATTTGAGAAAATATAATCATTTATTCTTGTAACATTTTCTATATTTATGCTTTCAATGCTCACACAATTTACAAACGCTTCTTCTCCCAATTTCGTAACACTATCGGGAATTGCTACATTTTTAAGGCTTTGGCAGTTATAAAACGCTTTCTTATTTATAAATTCAACGCTATTCGGAATAGTTACGCTCTCAAGGCTTGTACAGTTTGAAAAAGTTCTATCATATATGCCCGAAACGCCGTTCGGAATTGCAACGCTTTTAAGGTTCTCACAATTTGCAAACGCACTATATCCTATATATTCAACACTGTCGGGGATTGAGAGGTTTTTGAGAGTTGAATTCCCTTCAAATGCGTAATCAGAAATGGATAGTGTTCCTTCCTTCAGTTCTACATTTTCGGGGCATTCACCCTTACCTTCATAAACATTTTTACCCGCATATACAATTCCATCGGGCTGGTTGTTGTACCAAGCGGTTTCATAAAACGCATAACTGCCTACATTTGATACATTATCAGGTATTGTTATGCTTTTGAGATTTGTACATTCTCTGAATGCACCTCCGCCAATACTTTTAACGCTATCGGGAATGATTACGCTTTCAAGCCCCGTGCAACCTTCAAAAGCCATTATGCCTATACTCGTAACACTACTTGAAAACGTTATATTTTCAAGTCCTGTGCAATTTTCAAAAGCACTTCTACCTATAGTTTTTACACTGTTGCCGATTGTTACATTTTTCAGGCTCGGACAATCACTAAATGCACCTTCGGAAATTCTTATAACGCTATCGGGGGTAGTAATGCTCTCGAGGCTTTTGCATCCATTAAAAGCATATTCATCTATACTTATAACCTTTTGGGGGATAGTTATGCTTTTAAGGCTCGAGCAATATCGAAAAGCTTCTTCAGGTATGCTTGTAATGTTGTTTCCCAATTTTATACTTATCAGATTTGAGTTATTCTTAAATGTCCTTGAACCCATGGTTGTTACTGTATCGGGAATTGTTATGCTTGTCAGGTTGGTATTGCTCGCCAATGCCCCGCTGCCTAAGCTTGTAACCGTATAGCCGTCAATAGTATCGGGAACAACAAGCTCGGTTTTATTGCCGATATAATTACTGATTTCAATTGTGTTATCATAGAGTATTGTGTAGGAATAATCTCCGCTCCATTCAGAAGTGGAAATAACGTCTGTGTCTGCCGCAGCTGCTGAAAACGGTAATGCCGTAAATACACCTGCAAGCATCAGAACAGATAACAACAAGCAGACGGATTTTTTGGCTTTTGTAGGAAACTTCATATTTCTTCCTCCTTTAAAAATTGCACAATTGTCGATTTCGTATTTCATTTCATATTTTTCCTCTATATATAAGACGAAAATAACGTTTTATTCTATACCTTTATAAATAGAATTTTATCATATTTTTAAAAACAAAAAGTCGACCGAATATGTTTTTCAGTCGACTTATTTTACTGTTACAACGCAGGTCAAGGTTGCACCGTTTACCTTTGCGGTAATTGTTGCTTTGCCCGCCTTTAGTGCGGTAATTTTTCCTTTGGAAACCTTTGCTATGGATTTGTCAGAGGTTGACCATTTAGGTGTCGCTCCGGTTGACTTGCTTACTGTCAGCGTTTTGCTTTCGCCGGCTTTAAGCGTCAGCTTTTTCTCAGAAAGCTGTGGGTTAAACACCTTAACAACGCACTCCATTTTTATGTCGTTTCTTGTGGCGGTGATTGTTGTTTTACCGTACTTTTTAGCAGTTATTACACCGGACGAATTAACGGTTGCGATGTTTTTATTTTTACTTTTCCAGCTGATTTTGCCGTTGCCGCCTGTTACGGTCAGTTTTTTTGTTTTACCCTTCAGAATATTGAGCGACGCCTTTGAGAGAATTGGATTGCTAACCTTAATCTTGCATTTCAAAACGGTTTCGCCAACAGTTGCGTAAACTTTGGTTTCGCCTTCCTTAAGGGCTGTAACAACACCGTCTTTGCTGATTTTAGCAATCGTTTTATCCTTGCTTTTGTAGGTAACAGTACCCGAAGCGGATTTCAGCTCAAGTGTGTATTTACCCTTTAGATAGATAGTTTTTGAGGTCGATTTAAGATAAGGCTTTGCCTTGTAGGTAACTCCGTTAAAAGAGCCGTTCTTATACTTGCAGTTGTTGAGGACTACCCAGCCAGTTTTACCGCTGTACTTAGTTTTGCCGTAGGTCAGGGTGTTTGTATATTCAACCTTGGTGATTTTTAAATCTGTTGACTTAGGAATAGACAGAAGATTTTTCTTTGTCCCTGTGTAGTTGTCCTTTAAGTCTATTTTCTTCTTTGTTGTAAAGTTTTCGTAGGTTTTGGGATAGGTATATATCTTAACTGTGCTTTTAAGACTGAGCGAGCCCACCGTTGCGGTAATTGTAACCGTACCCTTGGAAACTCCCTTCACCTTACCTGAGGAACTAACTGTCGCAATTTTTTTATCTGAGCTGCTCCATTTTACCTCTCCAGAAGCACCTACTACGCTTAAGGTAACGCTGTCGCCAATGCAGGATATTACAGAGGTTTGGTCGATATGAGGCTCTTCAACAGTAACCTTGCAGGTTGCGGTTCCTGTATTTGTTTTGCATTTAATTTTTGCTGTTCCTTTTTTCAGAGCAGTGATTTTTCCGTTTTTGTTAACCTTAGCTATCTCGCTGTCGGTGCTTGAGTATGTTACTCCCAAACCGTTTACAACGCTTAGTTTTTTTGTTTTGTCGATGTAAATCGTTGCCTTTGTCGGGGAAACCTTGGGCGGAAGTTGATAATACTCGCCGTCTATGTTGCCGTTGATGTAATCACAGTAATCAAGTGCACACCAACCTGCCTTTCCTTTGTAGGTAGTATAACCCCAGAGGTATCCGCCTTCTTGGGCGAATTCGGTGACCTCAATCCTTGTGCCCAGCGGAATAGTGGTGAGCTTTGATGAGCTGGTGCTGGTTTTCGCTCTGAGGGTAAGAGCGTCAGCGTTAACCTGCCAATTTTCATAAGTGTCGGGTTCATTCTCAGGCTCGGCAGCTTGTCCGTACTTAGGATTTCCGTAGCCGATAACGTACTTATTGGTAAGAGTACGGGATGAATTTGTGGTATAGTGAGTAACGCTTTCATTGGTGGCATTGCCCTCAATAACGTCAAGGTAGTTGCCGTTTAAGCCAACTAATATTCCCGTATGTGTGGAAACCGCGGAGCTTCCGCTGTCGCGGTAAAATACTACATCGCCCTTTTGCGGAGTGTACTTTCCGCCATAATATTCGCTGTCGTGCCATCTTCCTTCTGATTTAAACCACGAAACCTCAATACTGCAGGACGCGTATTTTTTAATAGCAGACTGCGGAACCTTTGCCTGGTCTGCACACCAGCTCACGAACATTGCACACCAAGGTTGGTTTACAAAGCTCGGGCTGTACCAATAGCCGTATTTTGTTCCGGCTGAGTTTTCTTTATAGCCGATCTGCGTTCTTGCTACGCCGATAATATCGTTGATATAGTTACCGGTGTTTTTATATGTATTCGGGTGGGTTGTTGGATAGGAAGCTGCTTCTACTTCATTATTAACAACCTGTAGGCTTGCGAACGCGGTGAAAATCAGCGTTATAATCATAAGGTATGAAATTGATTTTCTTATTACCTGGTTCATATTTTTTCCTCTTATGTATAAACAATCTTGCAATTTTCGGACTCTGTTAAATTGCATTTAGTATTATAATCTATTCATTAAGACATAATTTGACATATATTTTTTATATTGTAACATAGATTTTTTTCTCGGTCAACCGATTCAGAATTGATAATCGGTAATGGAAAATATTTCAATTAAGAGTTAGGAATTAAAAATTGAATGCCAAAGGAAATGTCTGTAGAATATTTAAAGTAGGATAAATAAATTAAGTTTTTATAATTTATTTAAATCTTTTATCCCAACGTTTGTCTCTTTATTAAGCCTCATATATACAGTAAACGTTTCTATTATTCAATTCTTAATTCTTACTTCTTAATTTTTAATTCATATAAAAACGTCCTCGTCTGACGTAAGAAATTAAAATTCTATAGCAGAACCTATCCTCTTTATCCAAAGCTAGATAGAGGGAAAATGGTCTGGGGGGATATAAATTTCAGAGAGAGACGTCCACGTCTGACGCGGACAATTAAAAAAGGAGGTTTCCAAATGGAAACCTCCTGATTTTATTTAGTGAATAAGATTATTTTTTAACAGTAACCTTAACCTTCTTGTAAACGCCGTTTTGTGCGTAAGCGTAAACGTAGCATGTACCGTTCTTCTTAGCCTTAATCTTGCCGC
>JAFLSL010000011.1 GCA_022510985.1 Ruminococcus sp.
ATATCCAAAATATGATAGTGGCACGAACGTCAGGGGGATAAGAACTTCAGAGAGGGAATGCATAGATTGACGAGGATAATTAAAAAATAAGGTTTTTTGTCTAAAATACTGCAAAACCTGTGTGTATGTTTGGTAAAAATGCTGTAACTTTTTTCTTGCAATTTCGTTTCTGATAGGGTATAATGTTTACATAGTGGCAATAGGTGTCACAAAGTGGCTATAGTTCATTCTTTTGTGGCATTAAATAACACAAGATTATTAGGAGGTGGCAAAATGTTTACCGGTACATCTAATCATAATATTGACGTAAAAGGCAGAATCGTTTTGCCGGCTCGTTTTAGAGAGGAACTCGGAGAAACCTTTATAATAGCCAAAGGCTTTTTTGACTGTGTACAGGTTCTCTCTCTCCCCGAATTTGAAGGTTTAAGAAAAAATATTAAAAATCTGCCCGCAGAGGCAGCCCTCGCACTGCAATACAGTATTATTGCCACTGCAGTAGAGGTTACCCCCAATTCGCAGGGAAGAATACCAATTCCGGCGAATCTAAGAAAAGCGGCATCTCTCGAAAAATGTGCAACAGTTGTCGGTATGGATAACCGCATCGAAATCTGGAATGAAGACAAATTCGAAGAAATGCTTAAGAAGAATGATGCTACCGTCGAGGCTGCTTTAAAAATGTTAAATTTGTAAGAGGGTATATATGGAATTTTCTCATACTCCCGTACTGCTTAACGAAGCTGTTGACGGTCTTGATATCCGCCCGAGCGGTATCTATGTTGACGGCACAGCCGGAGGCGGAGGACATTCTGCCGAAATTTTAAAAAGACTCGATACAGGTAAGCTCATTTCAATTGACCAGGACCCCGACGCAATTGCTACAGTTAAGCAGAGATTTGCACATAACGAAAACTCAATAATTATCAAAGGTAATTTTTCTGAGATGAAAAGTCTGCTTGCCCACCGAGGTATTCGTCAGGTTGACGGAGTTTTGCTCGATATCGGTGTTTCTTCCCATCAGCTCGACACAGCCGAGCGAGGTTTTTCATTCCACGAGAACGCACCGCTCGATATGCGTATGTCGCAGTCGGGAGCTTCGGCTGCTGATTTGGTGAATACCCTTTCTCAAAAGGAGCTTTCGAGAATTATTTATACCTACGGTGAAGAAAAGTTTGCGGACTCAATTTCCAGGAATATTGTAAAATATAGGGAAGAAAAGCCTATCGAAACTACCTTTGAGCTTGCAGAAATTATAAGGAACAGCGTTCCCGAGCGTGTAAGACGTGCGGGCCATCCCGCCAGAAAAACCTTTCAGGCATTGAGAATAGAGGTTAATCACGAGCTTGATGTTCTTGAAAAAGGGATAAAGGATGCTTTTGACTTGCTTTCTGTCGGCGGAAGGCTTGCGGTCATTACATTCCATTCGCTCGAGGACAGAATTGTTAAGCAAACTATGTCTGAATGGTACCGCGGATGTACCTGCCCGCCGGATTTTCCCGTTTGCGTATGCGGCAATAAACCTAAGGCAGAGACGGTAACTCGCAAACCAATTGTAGCAAATTCACAAGAATTAGAGGAAAATCCGCGTGCAAGGAGTGCAAAACTAAGAATTTGCAAAAAAATTAATGAAAAATCTTGATTTTCACTAGACAATCGTTACAACTTAGTGTAAAATATAACAGAAATGTAAATTATATGAAACCACAAGAAATTGTGTCGAAATAACAAAATAATCACTATATTCTGTATAATTCCAGATAAGAATATAGAATTTTTCGGTAACAGAATTAAAGAAAAAATTAAAAAATTGTAATATTTTTGTTATAAAGAAAAATAACACTCACATTTTGGTGTATGATAGATAACCGTTGAGGGATATTTATGGCAATAACATATGATAATAGAAGTGCGGCTTACGACCTTAACCTGTTCAAGGACAGTACGGCGAAAAAGCTGCCTAAGAAGAAAACTGAACAACAGACCGGAGAGGTCAGAAGAAATAAAGTAGTAACTATACCGCAGGACGAGCTTGTTAAAATCCGCAGAAGAAAGCATAACCCGTTTAAGCTTTTTGTCGGTGCGGTTGCGAGTGTGGCTATAACGATAGTTGTAGCGATGATCATTATCGGTCAGGCTACTCTGACCGAGCTTAACCAGCAGATTATCCTTAAAAAAGCTGAGCTGAGCAATGCCCAAAGTACATATACTCAGACCCAAATGGCTATCCAGTCCAAGCATTCAACCACAGATATTGAAAATTTTGCTAAGGACAAGCTTGGAATGAGTAAAGTGGAAAACGTTCAAAAAGAGTTTATTTCCTTGTCACAGGGCGACAAGGCCGAAATCTCAAAAGATGCGAACCAAAACTTTTTTCAAAAAATTATAAACGCATTTACAGGGCTTTGGTCATAACATTTGAACTAATTTAATAAATATGTTATGGATGAATAAGAGTTGAGATGTGTCATCTTAACTCTTATTTTAGCTATATTGTGGTGATTGAAATTTTTAAGAAAGGAGAGGTTGTATGGCGAACAGAAGTAATAAACGTTCTAAAAAAGGCGTTTTACAGCTTTTGAGAATGAGAACAACGGTGCTTATTCTTCTTATTTTGGTAATCGGTTTCGGTGCTATTACAGTAAGACTTGCACACCTTCAGCTTGTGTCGGGACCTTATCTTCAGGAAAAAGCAGTTGAACAACAGCTCGTTGATACAACCGTAAACTCCAAACGCGGAACGATTTACGACGCAAAGGGTAAGGTTCTTGCACAAAGTGCGTCGGTTTGGAAGGTAGTTTTAGCTCCCGCATATCTTGAAACTAAAGAGCAGAGAAAGTATGTGGCAAAAAATCTTTCTAGAATCCTTGACCTTGACTACAAGGATGTTTATAAAAAGACAAAGCAAAAAATTTATTACGTTGTAGTTAAGCGTAAAATCGAGAGCGAAGAAAGAGAAAAAGTTCTCAAGCTCTGCGAAAGAATTAACGATAAATTCAGCGGATTAAGCAATGTTATAACTTTGTTTGACGATTATCGCCGTTACTATCCGTATGACGACTTAGCCTCATCCGTTATAGGATTTACCGGCTCGGACGATCAGGGACTTGAGGGAATTGAGTATCAGTACGATAAGTATTTAACGGGTACCCCCGGCAGAATTATAACCGCACGCAACGCTAACCAGACCGATATGCCGTTCCAGTACGAGCAGAATGTCGACGCTAAGGACGGCAACAATATAACACTTACAATTGATGAAACAATTCAGTCAATCGCCGAAAAATATATGAAAAAGGGACTTGTCGACAACAATGTCATAAACCGCGGCGTTTGTATTATTATGAACGTTAACACCGGCGGAATTCTCGCTATGGTAACCGCGGACGGCTACAGCCTCAACAATCCCTACGATTTATCCGACGCTGACCTCAACGCTATCCGTTCTCTTCCCAAGAAAGAGCGAGCTACGGCGGAAAGTGCGGCTTTAGGTGCAATGTGGCGTAACAAAGCTATTTCAGATACATATTATCCGGGTTCGGTATTTAAAATGTGCACCGCGTCAATGGCTCTCAACGAAGGGCTTGTAAGCGATAATTCATCGTTCTATTGCAGCGGTTCGGTTAAAATCTACGACCATACTATCCATTGTCACCATACCGCAGGTCACGGAAGTCAGAACCTTTTCCAGGTTATCGCAAATTCCTGTAACCCTGCGTTTATTGATATCGGCTCAAGAGTAGGAGCCGACAGATTCTATAAGTATTATCAGGCATTCGGCTTTGCCGAGCCTACGGGAATAGACCTTCCCGGTGAGTCCGACGACCTCTTCTTTAATGAGGACGGCTCAATGTCCGTAACCGACTTGGCGGTAGCGTCTTTCGGTCAGAACTTCTCAATTACACCAATCCAGATGGTAACCGCTTGTGCGGCTGTTGCCAACGGCGGAAAGGTTTTACAGCCTTATGTCGTACAGAGCATTACCGATGTTGACGGAAATGTAATTAAGAATACGGAGCCTACCGTAAAAAGACAGGTAATCTCCGAGTCCGTAAGTAAAAAAATGCGTGAATTCCTCGAAAGGAATACAACTCAGGGCGGTATTAACAACGGATATATCTCGGGTTACCGCGTAGGAGGAAAAACAGGTACGTCCGAGAAAATCGGTCAGTCCCAAAGCGGATACGAGGATTATATCGCCTCGTTCTGCGGTTTTGCACCTGCCGACAGTCCGCAGGTTGCCTGCCTTGTGTTCTTTGATACTCCGAGAGGGGGAGCCTACTACGGAAGTCAGGTTTCGGCTCCCGTATTCGTAAATATTATGAGCGAGGTTCTTCCGTACCTTGAAATTCAGGCTGAATATACCGACGAAGAAAAGCAGTATGTCGATACTGTTGCAGGCTCGTACATAGGGCTTTCCGTTAATAAGGCTCAGGCGGCGGCAAAGAGCGACGGCTTCACAACTACCGTTAAGGGCGACGGCAAAAAGGTTGTTTCCCAGATTCCGTCTTCCGCCTCAAAAATTCCTGTTGACGGTAATATTGTACTGTATACAGATAAAGCATCGGAAGAGCAAATGGTTAATGTTCCGGATATGGTTGGGTATTCCGTTTCTACGGTAAATCAAATCGCATCTTCGGCGGGACTTAATGTAAGTTTCTCAGGTGTAACCTCAAGCTCTAATGCTGTTTCAACCTCGCAGAGTATCTCCTCCGGAGAAACCGTCAGGGAAGGAACGGTAATAACCGTTGAGTTCTCAGGCGGCAGAGTAATTGCAGACTAAGCGAAAGCTTATATTTTGCTTGATAACATACAGCAATCGCGAGGAATATACGGAAACAAAAAAGAAAGGAAAGATAATATGACTTTTGGAATATGGACATTTTTATCAGCTCTTATATCATTCGCGTTTACCGCGTTGATAGGAAAATTTCTTATCCCGTTTCTCCACAAGGTGAATTTCGGTCAGACTATTCTCGATATCGGACCTTCGTGGCATAAGGAAAAACAAGGAACTCCCACTATGGGCGGTATTATGTTTATTGTCGGCATAACCGTAGTAACTTCTGTGAGCGTAATTCTCTACGGAATGTATGCGAATTCTATAGTCGGAATTTATCAGCAGGATCCTTCCCGAAGCGTGACATTTGTTTTCGCAGGCTTGGGACTTGCACTTTGCCATGGTGCAATCGGATTTATCGATGATTATATTAAGGTTGTCAAAAAGAGAAATCTCGGGCTGACAGCTGTTCAAAAGCTGATACTTCAATTCGCCGTTACAATCGGATATCTTGCCGTGCTTGGTTTTATGGGCTACGGCACAACAACTATTATTCCTTTTGTCGGCGAGGTTGAGCTGGGTTGGCTTTACTATATTATCTTTGCTGTGGTAATCGTCGGCATTGTAAACGCGGTTAATTTAACCGACGGTATTGACGGTCTTGACGGCTCACTGACTTTCTTTGTAGCTCTGTTCTTTATGCTTATCGCAAGCCTTGTAGGATATATGGGTGTTACCTTTATGTCGGCGGCTGTTGCGGGCGGATGCCTCGGATTTTTGGTTTGGAATTTTCATCCCGCAAAGGTGTTTATGGGCGATACAGGCTCGCTTTTCCTGGGCGGAATTGTTTGTGCATTGGCGTTTGCAGTAAATATGCCGATTCTGCTTTTGCCGCTCGGAATTGTTTATCTTTGTGAAATGGGCTCGGTTGTGCTTCAGGTAGCTTACTTTAAGTTGACCCACGGAAAACGTCTCTTTAAGATGAGCCCAATTCACCACCATTTTGAGATGTGCGGCTGGTCGGAAGTGAAAATCGTTGCTGTTTTCAGTGCGGTAACCGTTGCGTTCGGTATAGTTTCCTTCCTGCTTGTATATTTTGGAGTTCATTAAAAGAAGTTTTAATATCACTTTATTTTCGGGAGAGATAAAATGGCACCTCAGGTAGAGGTAATGCGTCGAGCAGACGTAAACCGACTCTATGATGAAAAAGTGAATAGACAACGCAGCAGAAACACCGAAAGAGAACAGCCCAAACGTAAAAGAAGAATGCGTCAGCGTTGGATTGAACGCGGTATGGGACTTGATTTACCGTTTCTGCTTTTGGTGCTTGTTCTCGTTATAATCGGAATGATTATGATGTTCTCGGCAAGCTATCCTTCCGCGTACTACAAGCTTAACGACAGCTATTATTATGTCAGACGACAGATGGTATACGCTGCTATAGGTATTGCGGCAATGCTCGGAATTTCGTTTTTTAATTACAACAAACTCCATAAATTCGCGTTTCCGATGCTTATTTTCTCGTATGTTACTCTTGTTGTGGTACTGTTTTTGCCGGGTAATGTACATCGTTGGATTGAAATCGGGCCTATTAACATTCAGGCGTCCGAGATTATGAAATTTGCGATAATCCTTTTCTTTGCCCATTGGTGCAGCCTTTATTACGATAAAATGCAGCACGCACGCTACAGTGTATGGCCCGGAATTATAGTTTTCGGCATTACGGCTATTCTGCTTGTTATGGAGCCTCACTATTCCGGTATTGTAATTACGGCGATACTTACGGTAATTATGCTCTATATCGGCGGTATGAGGGTTAAGTATCTTGTTATCGGAGCAGTGCTTTTGGGTATTGTAATAATAGGTGCTTGGGCAACAGGGATCCTGACATACGCTATGCAGCGTATGGATGGTTGGGGTCAGGCACTTATATATACAACTGAGGAAATGTGGCAGACAACGTGGCAAACACGAAATTCCCTTTATTCAATCGGCTCGGGCGGATTATTCGGCTTAGGTCTCGGACAGTCCAGACAGAAATATCTCTACCTTCCCGAACCCCAGAATGACTTCGTTTTCGCTATAGTTTGCGAGGAGCTTGGGTTTGTCGGTGCGTTGATTATACTTCTGATTTTTGCACTTTTGGTATGGCGTGGAATTACGCTGAGTTTAAGAGCAAAGGACCGTTTCGGAAAACTGCTCGGAATCGGACTTTCCTCGCAAATCGGAGTGCAGGTTGTGCTTAATGTTCTTGTTATTACCGACTGGTTGCCTAATACGGGTATCAGCCTTCCGTTCTTCAGCTTTGGAGGAAGCTCGCTTATTATGCTTTTGATGCAGATGGGGCTTATCCTTTCAATTTCAAGAACGGCGAATATAGAAAAGCAGTAGAGGTTGTTTTATAAATTAAAGGAGAAAAAGTATGAGGATACTATTTGCCGGCGGCGGTACTGCGGGACATATTAATCCCGCCCTTGCTATCGCAGGACATATAAGAGAAAAAAATCCCGACGCAAAAATTCTTTTTGTCGGGAATCGCGGCGGAATGGAAGAAACTCTCGTTGCGAAGGCGGGGTTTGACATTAAGCTTATTACGATAAGCGGATTCAGCCGCAAGGTCAGTTTAGACGCTTTAAAGCAGAATGCTATGACCGTTAAGAGGATGTTTTCGTCCTCGAGAGAATCTAAAAAAATTATAGAAGATTTTAAACCCGATATATGTGTCGGAACCGGCGGATATGTAAGCGGCCCTGTTCTGAGAACAGCGGCGAAAATGGGTATCCCAACCATCATCCACGAGCAAAACGCATATCCCGGAGTTACGAATAAAATGCTCTCAAAATCCGCAAAAAAGGTTATGCTTGCGGTTAAGGGCTCTGAAAAATACTTTGATAAAAAATGCAACTGCGTTGTTACGGGAAATCCTGTCAGAAGTGAGATTATCTCGGCTGACAAGGAAACCGCACGCAAAGAGCTGGGATTCGATGAACGTCCCGTAGTTCTTTCTTTCGGCGGTTCTCTCGGAGCACGTAAAATAAACGAAGGTGTTGCAGGTCTTATTGCCCGCAGCGGAAAAGACGGAAAATACAGCCATATCCACGGCTATGGTAAACACGGACATTGGTTCCCGGGTCTTATAAAAGAAAAGGGTGCTGATATCTCTGAGTGCGAAAACCTCGACGTTCGTGAATATATTGACAATATGGCTACTTGTATGGCAGCGGCTGATTTGGTTATTTCGAGAGCGGGTGCAATTACTCTCTCCGAAATTCAGGCACTCGGAAAACCCGCTATTCTTATTCCGTCCCCTAATGTTGCAGAAAACCACCAGTACCATAATGCTATGGCACTCGTTAATAATAAGGCGGCAGAGATTATCGAGGAAAAGGATTTGACCGAAGAGCTTCTTATCGAAAAAGCGGACAGCCTGCTCCAAAATCCTGAAAAGCTAAAAGAGTATTCCGAGAATTCAAGGAAGATGGCAATCATCGATGCCAACGAGAGAATATATTCGATAATAAGAAAAATTACAGGCGTAATTTAGTAACATTCACCGGGCGTTCCCATAAAATATAATCGGTATGATTATTTTTCGCTAAGCACAAAATTGCTTAGTGTTGAGGGGTGCTTTCGGTGTCACGGTTTGTAGTTAACGGAGGAAAAAAACTTTGCGGTGAGGTTGAGGTTCAAGGTGCTAAAAACAGTGCTTTGCCGATACTTTCGGCGACCGTTCTGACACGCGGGGAAAATATTCTGTTTAACTGTCCCAAGCTTTCGGATGTTGACGCTTCTCTTAGGATACTTCGATATCTCGGATGTGAGGCTAAAGAGCAAAACGGAGCAGTTTTGGTAAATTGCGACGGGCTTTGCGAGTGCGAAATTCCCGATTGTTTAATGCGTGAAATGCGTAGCTCAATCGTATTTTTAGGAGCGATACTTTCCCGAACGGGCTGTGCAAGGCTCAGCTTTCCGGGCGGCTGCGAGCTAGGACCCAGACCGATTGATCTCCATTTAAAGGCACTCAGAAAAATGGGTGCGAAAATATCGGAGCGTCACGGTGTTCTTGAATGTTGTGCCGAAAACGGACTTAAGGGTGCTAAGATTAATCTTTCGTTTCCCAGTGTCGGTGCGACCGAAAATATAATCCTCGCGGCTGTTTTAGCCGAAGGAACAACAACTATAATAAACGCAGCTCGTGAGCCGGAAATATGTGACCTGTGCGATTTCTTAAATTCCGCGGGAGCTAAAATCTACGGTGCGGGCGAGGGCGTAATTTCTATAGACGGAGTAGAGGAGCTGTACGCGGTTTCTCATAACATTATTCCCGACAGAATAGTAGCGGCAACTTTAATGTCCGCGGCGGCTGTTACAAAAAGTGAGATAATGCTCGACGGAATTATCCAAAATCATCTCAGTTCTGTTATCCCTGTATTTGAGGAAACAGGATGCCGGATTAAGGTTAAAGACGGAAATATGAAGTTTTGTGCACCCGAAAAGCTCGGCCCGATGTCGCTTGTGCGTACGATGCCTTATCCCGGGTTTCCGACCGACGCACAGGCTCCGCTGATGGCGGTTGCCGCGGTTTGTAACGGCACATCGGTATTCGTAGAAAACATTTTTGAAAATCGCTTTAAGCACGTCGGCGAGCTGACAAGACTCGGAGCCGATATAAAGGTACAGAGTAAGGTTGCGATAGTAAACGGCGTTAATTCACTTTACGGAGCATGTATTGAGGCACAGGATTTGCGTGGAGCAGCGGCTCTGATAACTGCGGCACTTGTTGCGGAAGATAAAACCGAAATAGGCGGAATAGAATTTTTAGAACGCGGATACGAAAGCTTTGAAGTCGTGCTAAGCTCACTCGGAGCTGAGGTGCGAAAGGTTTAAATAAATTGTTTGTTTGATTAATTTTTTATAAAAAGCAGGAAAGAGAAAGGGGTGAGATTATGGACGAAAGAAGACCTCAGCGTAGGCGTGAATTAAGCCCTAAGGAAAAAAAGGCACTCGAAAAACAGCGTCGAAAACAAGAAGAAATTTCAAGAAAAACACAACGCCAACAGGCTAGACTCAGAGAAGATGCTCGTAAAAAAGCACGAAAAAACGGAGAGTCACACATTGTTGTTGAAATTCCTTCGAAACCTGAAAACAACCGCTTGAATCGTGCACAGGATTACAGCACACGCGAAGATTACAGAAACGGTAAGACCGCCACTGTGCAGAGAGAAAATGGCAGTCGTGACCGATATTATCAAAATGATAGGAGAAAAGTCGAAAATCGCGTAGACTTTGTCCCGAAAAAACGCAGAAAAAAATCAATCCCCGATATAATAGAAAGAGAAACAGATAAACGCGTCCGTAATCTCGAAGCCACTGACCATAAAGACGGCTTTTATGCCGACGAGGTTGAGATAAGAAAAGCTCAGGCAAAAAAACAGCGTGACAGACGCAGAAAAAAGCTGCCTAAGCCTATCTCCCCGAGGCAGCGTAGGATAAGAAGAATTTCTGCCTATGTCTGTATAATTGCGACGGTAGTAATTGTCGGAGTTATCCTATCGCTTACTGTGCTTTTTAAAACTGAGAATATTTATGTTGAGGGCAATAAATATTATGCTGACGATACAATAATCCGCCTTTCAGGGGTAAGCGAGGGCGAGAATATTTTTATGGCGTCAATGTACGCAAATACCGACGCTGTAAGCGGTAGTCTTCCTTATGTAAAATCAGCTAAAGTGAATTTCCAAATTCCGAATACCCTCGTAATTAATATAGAAAATGCTACTCCAATATATTCGATAAAAACTGAAGGAAAGTATTATAAAGTCAGCGAGGAAAACCGAATTCTTGAACAGGTTAACTCAAAGCCTAAAAAGCTTACTTCAATAATTGCTCCGAGTTTAAAGTCAACAGAAGTCGGAGATGATATTCAGTTTAAGAAGGATACATATACAAAAGCACTTGAGCAGATTAACGAGTGTTTAAGAAATAATAATTACAATAACATTACTGAGATTAATATAAAGAGAATTTCCGATATTTCCATTACCTTCGACAAGCGTATAAAAATAAAAATCGGACTTCCCGAGGCTATTGATTATAAGCTTAGAACGGCGTTTGCAATTATCAACGAAAAGCTTGACCCGAACAACACAGGAAAAATTAAAGGAATTTTAAATGTTTCCAACTGTAATAATACGAAAAAATCTTATTTCAAGGAAGGTAGTATAAAGGAAACAGAGGATAAACCCGTTTCTACTACACCCGCTACTGAAGAAACTACAGTGAGGACAACCTATGTCGCTGTTACGGACGATGATGACGACGATTATGAGCCTGATTATGATAATAATGACGGTGATGACGGCGATAGCGGTGAGGACGAAGATTATACGGAGCCTTATGAGTAACAAAAATGCTATAAAATGGCATATTTTGTGATGTTTTTTTGGTTTTTGGTTAAAATTTTTTAATTTATATTTACTTTTTAGAAAAAATGTGGTAACGTTATAGGGTATTAATTTGTGTTAAAATCTTTTATAAAGTTTTGGATGTAAATTGTTAAGGAGGAAGTTAAAATGGCTTTTGCTTTAGAAATGGAAAGTGAGTATATGCCTGTTATTAAGGTAATCGGTGTCGGCGGTGGCGGCGGAAACGCTATCAACCGAATGGTTACTATGGAGGTTAAGAACGTAGAATTTATCGCTGTTAATACAGATGATCACGTTTTAAGATTATCAAAGGCTTCCCAGACTGTTCAGATTGGCGAGAAACTTACTAAGGGTAAGGGTGCCGGTTCAATGCCTGAAATCGGTCAGAAGGCTGCCGAGGAGAGCAAGGAAGAAATTGCTGCTCTCTTAAAGGATACAGATATGGTATTTGTGACTGCCGGAATGGGCGGCGGTACAGGTACAGGAGCGGCTCCTATAGTTGCTAAAATTGCTAAGGATATGGGAATTTTAACAGTCGCTGTTGTTACAAAGCCTTTTGCATTTGAGGGCAAGCGTAGAATGGCTCAGGCTGAGCAGGGTATTCAGGAGCTTGCAGCTTGTGTGGATTCTCTCATCATCGTTCCTAACGAGAGATTAAAGTATGTTTCGGATTCTCCGATTACTCTTCAGAATGCTTTTGCAATTGCCGATGACGTTCTCCGTCAGGGTGTTCAGAGTATCTCCGACCTTATTCTCGTTCCCGGTATGGTTAATCTCGACTTCGCAGACGTTACTTCTGTTATGAGAGATGCAGGCTACGCTCATATGGGAATGGGTATTGCTACAGGCAAGGACAAGGCTACCGAGGCTGCCGACGCAGCTATCTCAAGTCCGCTTCTCGAAACATCTATTGACGGTGCTAAGGGTGTTATTATTAATATCACAGCGTCACCTGATATCAGCCTTGATGATATCGACGCAGCGTCAACAATGATTAAGGATAAGGTCTCAGATGATGCAAATATTATTTGGGGTGCTGTTATCGACGAGAATATGGACGACGCAATCAGCGTAACAGTAAGTGCTACAGGCTTTAATGCCGACGGCAAAGCTGCTGTTGCTTCTGATGACGACAACGTAATCGTAGAAAACGACGACCATAAGGATAATACCGACGATGACGACGATGAC
>JAFLSL010000110.1 GCA_022510985.1 Ruminococcus sp.
GCCCGTTGAAATTGCGGAGTTCGTTGTATATTGATAAACTCTGCCGATACCGCCCGTTGCGATAAGCACATAACGTGCCCCGACCTGACGGATATTTTCGCCGTTTAAAATGCCGAGCCAAAACCCGTTTTCAACCTTGTTGATTTCAAAAACAAGGCTGTTTTCTGCGAATTGTACGTTAGGCTTTTTGCTGACAGCTTCAATAAGCGTGTCCACAATTGCTTTTCCCGTTGAATCCTTATGATGCACGATGCGGTTTCTCGAATGTCCCGCCTCTAAGGTTTTGGAAAGCTCGCCCGATTTTTCCGTATCGAAATCAACTCCGATTTCCTTCAGATGCATAACGTCAGACGGACCTTCGCTGACAAGCTTTTCTACAGCGGAAAGATTATTCTTAAATTTGCCCGCGATAAGCGTATCGGCAATATGCAGTTTAAAGTTGTCGTGGTTTTTGTCGAGAACAGCGGCAACTCCGCCTTGGGCCAACGAGGAGTTAGAAAGCTGCAGCTCACGCTTTGCTACAACAAGAACGCTTATATCGTCCGTAAATTGCAGTGCGGCGTATAATCCGGCAACTCCCGAGCCGACAATTACAACATCAAATTCTTTATTCATACTACAACCTCAAATCGGTTTACAAATAATTTAACTTATATTATACTACTATTAACGATTTTATTCAACAGTTTATAGAGGTTTAATTATGGCTTTAATTGAAACGAAAGAAAAAGCTGACAGAGCACTTTTGGTATCTGTCGATACAGGTAAGTTTGACGCTCAATCAAGTCTTGACGAGCTTTGGGAACTTTGCGAAAGTGCGGGTGCAGAGCCGGTTTTAACGGTTTTGCAAAAGCTCGATAGGGTAGAGAGTGCAACCTTTGTCGGCTCGGGAAAGCTTTTGGAAATAAAAGAAATCTGCAAATCGTATGAAATTGATTTAATAATATGCGACAGCGAGTTGACGCCTACCCAGATTAAAACTCTTGAGCGTGAGTGCGACGTTCGCACGATTGACAGGACTACCTTGATACTCGACATTTTTGCACTAAGGGCAAAATCACGCGAGGGTAAACTGCAGGTAGAGCTTGCACAGTTAAAGTATCTTTTACCCAGACTTACAGGAAAGGGTATTGCACTTTCACGTTTAGGCGGCGGAATCGGAACAAGAGGTCCGGGTGAAACTAAGCTTGAAACCGACAGGCGGCATATCCACCGCCGAATGGAAACTTTAAAAGCACAGCTTGCAGATGTCGAAAACCACCGCCAAAGACTGCGTGAACGCCGAGAAAAGGACGGAGTAATAACTGTTGCAATTGTAGGCTATACGAACGCAGGCAAAAGCACGCTTATGAATTACCTGACCGACGCTGGAGTTTTGGCTCAGGACAAGCTGTTTGCAACCTTGGATCCTACCTCGCGTGCTTTGAAACTTCCGAGCGGAGTTTCGGTTATGCTTATTGATACCGTAGGACTTGTCCGCAGACTTCCTCACGGACTGGTCGAGGCGTTTAAATCCACGCTCGAGGAGGCGGCACTTTCGGACATAATTCTGAATGTCTGCGATGCAAGCTCGCCTGAGGCGTCTGTTCATATGAAAGTTACCACCGACCTTTTAGCGGAGCTTGGATGCGGAGATACACCGATTGTAAATGTGTTTAATAAATGCGATAAGCTGTCAAATTTGGAAATTGGTTCTGATGATAAGAAAACTGTTTATATAAGTGCTAAAGAGGGCAGAGGTATCGACAGCCTTCTTAAAGTGATTGACGAGAATTTGCCCGTCAGAATAAGAAAGGTCAATCTTATTCTGCCGTTTGCTAAAGCAGGTTTGTCAAATGAAATCCGCGAAAAAGCAACACTTCTAAGCGAAAACTATACTGCCGAGGGAATAGAAGTTGAGGCGATAATCGATGAGGAAATGTACAGAAAACTCAGAGATTATATAATTGAAAATCTTTGATTATCAAGTAATAAAAAAATCGGGAAGATAAGTTGTTTTTTCAACATTATCTTCCCGGCTTTTTTTTAAATCTTTAGTTTAATCAGAGCTTTATTGATTTGCATTGAAACAGCTCCGATTAAAAGTCCCGTAACAAGCCCCGAAATTAAAAGAACGGGGAAGTAGTATGTAATCGCTGTGCTTTGGAGTATAACAGCCGCGGCGGTAAGCTGACCTATATTGTGCAGAACTCCGCCTATAGCACTCACTCCGACAATCGAAAGCTTTAATCTTTTACAGATTATCATTCCGATAAGGCTTAAAGCAGCTCCCGAAAAACTGTATATAAGTGATACGATGTTCCCGAAAAGCAGTCCGATTAAAAAAATCCTTATAAATGATATTCCAACTGTTTCTTTTACGCCAAATTTGTAAAGGGCGATTACAATTACAATATTCGCTATTCCGATTTTTACTCCGGGGATACCGAAGTTAAATGGTATTATCGCCTCAATATAGCTGAATATCATTGCGAGAGCAGTAAATATTGCAATTTTTGCTATTCTTTTTGCCATATTGCTCTCCTATCTCGCAACAGCGTCAATCGAACTGTCGTCTTTTTCAATTTCAACAACAAGCCTGTGCGGCAAACAAATTATTGAGCCGTTTTTGATTTTGCCCTGATTAACGCAGTATTTATCCCGACAGTCGGCATCCTTAATGAACACACTGCCGCTTTCGATAATAACGGTATTAAATCCGCTGTCCGTTTTAACTTTTATCTCATTGTTTTCGCTGAGCGAATAGGTTCCGTAAGTTTTTGAACCAACGGAAATTTTAACCTTTTCGCCGTCAGAACGGTTGAGGTTAAAAAATAAAAATCCGAGCGTAGATAGTATTATAATGATACCTATCGCAACAAAATCACGTCTGTTCATATTAGTCCTTTTTTATGATTTCAAAGTTAAGCTGTGAGTTGAAATTATCTGCAATACCTTGGGACACATATAATTTTCCGTCGTTGGTATATAAGATAATGTCAAAGTCCTTATCGCTTTCTTTGTAGAATTTTACCGCTTTGTTTTTACCCATTACAAAAAGCGAGGTCGAAAGTGCGTCCGAAAGTGTTCCGTCGTCACAAACTACCGTAACGGAGCTAAGACCGCTTTCTGCGGGATATCCGTTTTCGGGATTTAAAATATGGTGATATGTCTTTCCGCCTTTTGTAAAGTTACGCTCATATCCGCCCGAGGTTACAACTGCTTTGTCCTTAACCTTTAACGCCCCGAGGTAGTCCCCGCCTTCGTCGGGATTTTCAATAGCAACCGTCCAAAGACTTCCGTCAGGCTTCGTGCCAAGCGTCTGCACATTTCCGCCGAGGTTTATAATTCCGCTTTCAATACCGTTTTTCTTGAAAATCTCAACAATTTTTGAAGAGGTATATCCTTTTGCAATTGCACCGAGGTCAACTTTTATTCCGTCCGTTTTGAACTCGACCTCGTTGTTTTTTATTGAAATTTTATCAGGTCTGGCAAGATTAAGTGCATCTGAAATTTCCGACTTTTCGGGAACTCTGTAATTTCCGCTCGGAAATCCCCAAAGCTCTGTAATCTGCAGCATAGTCGGGTTAAGTGTACCGTTTGTCAGCTTATTGTATTCAATCGCCTTTTTTAAAACTGCAAGCGTGTCGTCAGATAATTTTCCAGAACCTTTTTTGTTAAGCTTATAAACCTCACTTTTTTTATCGTGAGCCGAGAGTAAGCCCTCAAGCCTTTGAACCTCTTTCTCAGCTTTTTTTACCGCAATTTCTGCATCAACTCCGTTAGCTGTAAGCGTCATATATGTATCCATTGCGAAAAAATCATCGCTGTAAGAATATGATGAGGGGGAACAAGCACAAAGAATGAGTATCAAAAGTATAAACGATGGTATAACTTTTTTCATAGATAAACCTCAAAAATGTAGTATACATTATAATATTATACAATATATCTTTACTTTTTTAAACCTTTATTTTCTTTGGTAAAAATATACAAAATTATAAAATATAATCTATTGAATTTCTACACCAAAAAATTACATCTTTTTTCTGATTTTTCTTGAAATCTCGTTATTTATATAGTATAATTGTCAAGCATGATTGCGGATAAGGGGTATTTTGCGTCTTTTTCGCGGTCTGGACTGCAAATGATATGCGTTGAAGCGGGAGGTTGCGGCTCGTTGTAAGTCGGTTTTTCCGTGGAGTATGTCCGATTTTAAACCGGGCGAAAGTTATAGTTTTTAAGCAGTGGTGTAAGAGTTGCTACGCCTATTGGCTTAAATTGTGTCTTGAAGTACCGGTTGGCTTGAAAAGTTAATCGGTTTTAAAAACACAGGAGCAGGGAACACCCGGCACTGTGGGAAACTTCAAGGAACGCCCGCCAAATTTTATAAGGAGGCGACGATAATGGCAGTCAAGGAAAAAATTCGTATAAGATTAAAGGGTTATGACCACCAGTTGGTCGACAGCTCTGCTGAGAAGATTGTTGCTACAGCAAAGCGCACAGGCGCTCGTGTTTCGGGTCCTGTTCCGCTTCCGACTGAGAAGCAGATTGTAACAATCCTTCGTGCGGTTCACAAGTATAAGGACAGCCGTGAGCAGTTCGAGATGAGAACCCACAAGCGTCTTATCGACATTTTAAGACCGTCAAACAAGACAGTCGAGGCTCTTATGAGCTTAGAGCTCCCTGCCGGT
>JAFLSL010000111.1 GCA_022510985.1 Ruminococcus sp.
TTGCTGTTTTGTTATTATCCGTTATGGGTAAAATTGATAGCAGCTCGGGGCTTGGAATGCTCGGGCTGGGATTAGCTTGTTTAGCAATTCCTCAGTTGCCTCAAAAGAAGAAATAATAAAAATCAACGTCCGGGAAAACTGTGCTTTCTCGGACGTTGCTTTTAAAAATAATGCGTGATATAATTAATCTTAACAAACCTAAGTTTAATATTTATAGAGGGTAATTTTGAATGTTATATCAAATATTGAGTATTATCATTTTGTTAACATTTTATGGTTGCTATTTCTTTAAAATGATAAACCAAAAACAAAAGGGAATAACAACAGACCAAATAGGTAAAGGAAAAGTTGGAACTATAAAGGTGATAGAAATCACAATGAAAGTTGCGTCATATTTTACCCCATTTTTTGAGGTTATTAGTATATTTCTTGGAACAACAGGCTTTCCAGATTGGGTTAGGATATTTGGAGTATGCGTGGGATTTTTAGGTGTTATTATCTTTATTATCTCTGTAGTTACTATGAGAGATAATTGGCGTGCGGGAGTTTCTAAAACGGATAAAACAAATCTTGTTACAGATGGTATCTATCAAATCAGCCGAAATCCTGCGTTTTTGGGATTTGACCTTGTTTATATCGGTATTTTGTTTGTGTTTTTTAATTGGGTGTTGTTTGTAACCTCCGCTTTTACAATAATAATGTTCCATCTGCAAATTGTAAATGTAGAGGAGAGTTTTTTGTTATCTGAATTTGGAGAAGAATACATAGAATATAAGAAAAAAGTTTGTAGATATATCGGCAGAAGATGAATTAGAATTTGTTTAGTACCAACATTATAAAATTGAGAAACTATAAAATAGTCCATCGGAAATACTATGTATTGCCGATGGACGTTGATTTTTGGGTATTGGTGTGATAATATAAAAATAAAGATAGATTAGTTTTCGTGAGGTGAGGGAAGTGGCCTCAAGCAAAGATTATTTGCAGTTTGTTTTAGAGCAATTATCAGAACTAAATGATATATCATACCGTGCGATGATGGGAGAATACATACTCTATTATCGCGGTAAGATAGTCGGCGGAATTTATGATGACAGATTGCTTGTTAAGCCAATAAAATCAGCTGTTGCATATATGCAAAATCCTTTGTATGAATTGCCATATGACGGTGCAAAAGAAATGCTCTTAGTAGATAATATTGATAGTAAAGGGTATTTAGCAGGATTATTTAATGCAATGTATGATGAGTTGCCTGCACCAAAGAGCAAAAAGAAAAGGCAAACAATTTGAAGTATAGCAAGAGAGTAAAACGGAGTAAAAATGAGAAGAAAAGACAGAGAAGTAACTGATTTAAAGAAAATAGAAGATGTAATTAGTCGATGCACTTGTTGCAGAATCGGCTTTTGTGATGACGGAGAAGTGTATATCGTTCCGCTGAACTTCGGATACGAGATAAAGAATGATGCTTATGTTCTTTATTTTCACGGAGCAAAAGAGGGAAGAAAGGCTGATTTAATCCGAAAAAGCCCCAATGTCGGCTTTGAAATGGATACGGATTTGAAGGTTTATACTAATAAAGAAATCGATATTGCCTGCGGATATATCGCACGTTTTCAGAGCATTATCGGCAACGGTACCATAAGCATGGTCACGGAATACGATGAAAAGCTACGCGGACTTTCTTTGATTATGGGGCATAATGTAGCAAAGCGTGAATGGAAATTTGATGAAAAGATGGTTAATGCGGCAGCTGTTTTTAAATTAGAGGTCACAAAGCTAAGTTGTAAAGAACACAAGTAGCAAAAGTCGACTTTTTCAGTCAGCATTAATACTTATTCTCTTGATTTTATAATGTGCTTGTGATAAAATTTATTCGTAGTTTATAAATAGAAAGTTTATTTAAAAGGAAGTTTTACTATGAGATCAGATTTAATGAAAAAAGGTGCTAACCGTGCACCCCAACGTTCGCTTTTAAAGGCACTCGGACTTACCGACGAAGAGATTAAACGTCCTTTCGTTGCCGTTGTAAACTCTAAGAGCGACTATATCCCCGGTCATAAGCATCTTAATGATATTTCCGCTAAGGTTATGGACGGTATCCGCAACGCAGGCGGTGTTCCGTTTGAGTTCAATACAATCGGAGTTTGCGACGGATTAGCTATGAATCATAGAGGTATGAAATACAGCCTTTGTTCTCGTGAGCTTATCGCTGATTCAATCGAGGTTATGCTCACAGCTCACCCGCTCGACGCTATCGTTTTTATTCCGAACTGTGACAAGATAGTACCCGGAATGCTTTTAGCGGCTTGCAGACTTAATCTGCCCTGCGTTTTCGTTTCGGGCGGTCCGATGATGCCCGGTGAATATAAGGGCGAAAGATACGGACTTTCCGAAATGTTTGAGTTTGTCGGTGCCCATGCAGCAGGTAAAATCGACGACGAGGAACTTCGTCAGTATGAAAACCATGCTTGTCCTACTTGTGGTTCCTGTTCGGGAATGTATACCGCAAACTCAATGAACTGCTTAACCGAGGCTATCGGTATGGGCTTACCCGGAAACGGTACTCGTCCTGCAATTTCAGCAGCTCGACGTGCTCTTGCTCAGGAGGCAGGCGAGCAGGTTATGGAGCTGCTTAAAGCCGATATCAGACCAAAGGATATCATAAACAAAAAGAGCTTTGAGAACGCACTCC
Source organism: Ruminococcus sp. (assembly GCA_022510985.1). GTDB lineage: Bacteria > Bacillota > Clostridia > Oscillospirales > Acutalibacteraceae > Ruminococcoides. The sequence goes on from JAFLSL010000111.1 coordinate 2,693, forward strand.
GCTGTGAAATGGCACTCGGTTGCTCCAGTAACACGGTTTTACATCTTCTCGCAATCGCCTATGAGGCAGAAGTTCCTATCGATATCAGAGTTATCGACGAAATCAGCAAAACAACTCCGCAGATTTGCAAGCTCAATCCCGCGGGTAAAATATTTATCACCGACTTAAACGAAAAGGGAGGTATCCCCTCGGTTATGAAGGAGCTTTCAAAGCTCGGCATAATCAACGAGGACGCGTTGACTGTAAAGGGGACGGTTGGAGATCGTATCAAAGACGCTCCTGAGCCTGACGGCGATGTTATACATACTGTTGAAAATCCGCTCAGAGCAGATGGCGGTATCGCTATTCTTTTCGGAAATATCGCTCCCGACGGTGCGGTTGTAAAGCAGGGTGCGGTTGCTCCCGAGATGATGAAGAATACAGGTCCTGCACGTGTATTTGACTCGGAAGAAAGTGCTTGTGAGGCTATCTACGGCGGAAAGATTAACGCCGGCGACGTTGTTGTTATCCGTTACGAAGGACCTAAGGGCGGCCCCGGAATGAGAGAAATGCTTGCTCCGACTTCCGCTCTCGCAGGTATGGGACTTGACAGCTCTGTATCTCTCATTACTGACGGACGTTTCAGCGGTGCAACACGCGGTGCGGCTGTAGGTCACGTAAGCCCTGAGGCTGCTGCAGGCGGACTTATCGGACTTATCGAAGAGGGCGACACCGTAACAGTTGATATCGCGGGACGTAAGCTTGAACTTCACGTAAGCGACGACGTAATCGAAGAACGCCGCAAAAATTACAAGGCTCCCGAACAGAACCTTTCAGGTTACTTAAAACGCTATGCAAAGCTCGTAACCTCAGGCTCAACAGGTGCGGTGTTTGAAAAGTAAATTCATATAAAAATAATTCGGTCAGGTTTTTCCTGACCGAATTTTGATTTTTATTCCCAAGGCAAAATTGTGTTGCCTTTTACGAGAAAGGGTTTTTTGCTGATTTTCGCAAGCGGCGTGTCACTTTTGCTGTCGGAGTAAAATTCGTCTATTTCTACATCAAATTTTTCTCTAAAAAGCCTTACCTTTTCCTCACCGTGACAGTTTACGCCCGTGTATTTACCTGTATTTACGTCCACATTTGATGCGATAAGATGCTTTATATTAAGCGTTTCGCAAATCGGTTTAAGAAGAAATTCAGGCGAGGCGGATATAATAATATCGTCATCCTTTTGCTGATTAAGATACCACTGTTTTATGTTTTTTCGGTGGCTCTTCCAGAATTCGGCAATATCTCTTTCGGGATTAATTTTGGTTAAAAACCGATACATTACCTGTTTCATATCCGTTTTGCTGCCACGCTTAAACAAGTAAAACTTTAAAGTTGCCTTTATAAGAGAGGGCAGAAATTTTATTATCGAGAGGTGTTTTCTGAAACAGAAAAGGTAAAAATCCGCCGTTGAATCGCCCTTGTAAATTGTGTTGTCAAAATCATAAACATTCATTTTCATCAACCAGCCGTCACATTTATATGTTACATTATAATCCAAATCGTCCTATAAGTAAACATTTTCCGCTATATATCCCTTGTTAAACGAGCTGATTTATAGTAAAATAAAGATGAATAGGCATTTGTTGGGAGATTTTGCGGTGTTCGGATATATTAAGATTTATAAAAGTGAATTGCTTGTCAGAGAATTCGAGGTATATAAATCCGTCTACTGCGGACTTTGTAAGCAAATGGGTAAGGATTATTCCTTTTTGTCCAGACTTCTTTTGAGCTACGATTGCACTTTTTACGCGATATTTTTAATGGCGATAAAAAGAAGTTGTAAAGGATTTGAAAAGAGAAGTTGTCGTTTTAATCCGCTTAAAAAATGCGGGTTTTGCAAATGCGAGGATGATGCTCTTAGTAAAGCGTCAGCGGTTAATATTATACTTTCGTACTATAA
>JAFLSL010000112.1 GCA_022510985.1 Ruminococcus sp.
GCTTTCTGTCGTTGCACGTACGGTTAAATATACGGTTCGCTATATGCCCAGTTACGACCCGAAGGACGGCGAGGACCCCTGGAGCGGCTTCGTTGTGGACGACAAGACAGGAGAAATGACTGAGCTTACTGACGGAATTGACGTCGAACTCAAAAGTATGCCGAATTATGAGCATGACCCGGATATTTGTACTTTCTGGGAAATGGCTAAGGATAAAGAAACCGGCGAAGTTCCGCCTCAATACCAGGAAATCCTGCATCAATACGATGATAACGGCGGTTCCTTCTACGACCTGATTTTCAACACGATGATAACCATCGCCAGCAACTCATACGGCACAATCCGTCCTAAGGACCGAAGCAAACAATACATATTTGAGAACTGGGTTGCAGTTGGCGAGGATTTTAAGCCTTTGTACGATGAAGAAGGCAATCCTATTAAATTCCTCAGCGGTGCAATCAACCTCACACAATATGCCGAATATACCGTTAAGCACTCCGCTTTCGGAGACGAGAATACTGACATTCACGTTCTTCGTCTTATGCCGGTGTGGAGACCGATAAACGACCCATTTACCTACAATGTTGTTCTCAACTGGGTAGACGCTTTGGGAGAAATCCATGTTGAGAATTTCAGTGACTACTGGGATTCGGTTATCACTGAAATGACCATCGGCGGAAAGGTTTACGTTTACCTTAACAAAGACGCTGAACCATTGCTCGACTGGATTGCAAATCACCCGACCTATACCTTCTGGGACGACGTTAACAACGCTACTACCGATGGAGAAATCGAGAAAGCTCTTGCAGGTTATCTTGAGAACGGAAAAAAACATAAAAACTACCAAGAAATTTTAGACGACTTATTGCAGACGGACGAATATATAGAGGGTACAACTACCCATCCTTTCGACCGTATGGGCGGAGATATATTTGTCGTAAATGATGACAACGGAACTATCAGCGTATGGATGTACGAGGATAGAGGCGGTATGATTTTCGCTAAGGAAGTTGAGCAAGACCCCTTTGCCGTTGATGATGAGTATTACTTCACTATCTCGAATGCAATGGTAGGCGAGGACTATGACACTCCGCTTAACGGATTATACAAAGCATATCCTCAGTTTGTTTATGATAAAGACGGCCTGCCGAGAGACCATACCGAAGATGATGCTTGGCTCGTAGAGTTTAAGGACGGTAAGATTGCAAGCATCGACGGAGATGAAAGCGTTACTTACTTTACATTAAAGGCAGGCGACGGAGTTGCTCTGTATGTTTCTGCCGGACAGTATACCGTAACCGAGCTTGGTAGTAAGAGCGGTCGTGCTTATAAGGCAAGGGTAACCTATACCGCAAGCGACAATAGCGTAGTTTCGTCCGATAGTTGGAAACTGCCCGATGATGACAAGAAATTGTGGCTGCAGGGCAACAAAAAAGAGTATGTAAATCCCGATGATTGGGGTAACGATATATCTCAGATATCCGCTACCGTAAACTTCAAGATAGGTGAAAAGCAAGTCGTTCAGACCCTGACCTTCCATAACCAGACTATGTCACTTCTGGTTCAAAATGAGCTGATAGCTCCGAAAGGTCACGTTCTGTGGAACAAAGACTATAAATACACCTTGCAATTAACCTTACCCGAGAATGAAAAACCGCTGACAGACGATGATGGAAATTTCTACTACGATATGCTCGTGTACAAAAAATCCGGTAAGATATTTGTTCCCAAGGAGAACAGGAAAGTTCTGATGGAGGAAGAAGAGCAGGAATCAGGTCTTTCCGTATTGAGTATTATAGCAAGAATAGTCCGTCTTTTGACCGGCGAGGAAAATAAATGGCGTAGCACTACTGATTTCACTATCAAGCCCGATGAATACGCGGTAATCGTTATGCCTATTCCGACTGATATAGAGAAAAAAGTACCCTACAAGGTGACGCAAGAGTCACCTGTAGAGTCTGATGTATGGCATCTGCAGGACGGGAATTACCTAACGCAAGGTGAGATGTCCGCCGGCGTGCAGGCAAAGCAGGTTTACACGAACGTTCTGAACGAAGGCGGCGTGTGTATCACAAATACCGTTTTCAGATCAGACGGCAAGACGGATAACGCGAGGTTTAACTACACCATAACGCTGACCGGTACATACACCGTCGAAAGCGAAAACACCAATACAAGGGACATCCAAACCCTCAATGCAAATACAATCAACGGTATATACGGCGATGTGACGTTTAAAAACGGCGTTGCAACCTTTACCCTCAAAGACGGCGAAAGCAAGACGATTACTGATCTTCCTGCAAGCGACGACCTCGGTTTTTCAGTCGTACAGGAAGTAAATAGTAATTATACTACCGAAAGCTATAATACTGTTGCTCAATTTGAGGCGAATAAGATTATTCCCGTTAATTTCATTAACACAAGGATAATAATAACTACATCACCACCCGAAACCGATCCGCCTACGCAGCCGACCAATCCACCTACTCAGCCGACTGATCCACCTACGCAGCCGACTGATCCGCCGACTGAGCCTACCGATCCATCGCAGGTTAACGGTTATCTCGTTATTACCGAAACGGGCGGAAATCCAAACGACACCTTCGTATATATGATTTCCGGTAAAGACGGCAAAGAGCTGATTGTATATGTATCCGGCGGCGGTCAAACGCTCGTTGAGTGTCCTTTCGGAGAATATACGGTTAAGGAAATTACCGATTGGGCATGGCGTTATAATGACGGCAGTCCTGCTCAAATCACGGTAACTGTCAATGCCGCGAACACTTATGTTAACCCCGTACACGCGGATTTCTCAAACACAAAAAATGAGAAAAAATGGCTCGGTAGCGAGAAGAAAAAAGATAATCTTTTTAATAACGTAAAAACTGAAGAATAAACAAAGTTTTAGAAAGGAGGCAGCAGCTTGAAACAAAACGAACCACAAAAAATCAGAAAGCACAGAATACTGTACTCTCTGTTAGGTGTGATTTTAGCAATTGCTATCATTGCCGTATCGGTTTACGCGGCTTATTTAAGAGAAACCGAAACGGTAAAAAATACATTTTCCCCTGTTGTCTCTGTGCTTCCTGAAGTTCGGGAGGATTTTGACAAAAACGTAAAGAAAGATGTAAAAATCCACGTCGGCGAGCCTGAGGAAGTCGGCAAAACCGAATACCCGGTTTATGTAAGGGCAAATCTCGTGTTTAACTGGAGAGAAGAAGGAAAAGAAAACGGTGCTGTTTATTTCAGCACACCTGTCCTAAACGAAGATTACACCCTAACCATAAATGATGCTAAATGGCAGTTGAAGAAAGACGGATATTATTACTATTCTGACCCCGTTATGCTTGGCGATGTAACCGACGTTCTGATTACTGAATGTAAGCCAATAAAATCTGCACCTAAAGGCTATGCACTGAGCGTAACTATCATCACTCAGACTGTTCAGGCAGTCGGTCATACGGATGATGACAGTAAAACAGCCGCAGAGGACGCTTGGAATATGGCTTTAAAGCAAGCTTAAACAGAGGGTTCAACAGCAGAATGAGAAAAATAGTAACCGTTATACTAATCTGCACTCTTGCAGTGATTGCATGTGTATCAGGATATAAAATTTTTCAGGCTATAAATGAATACCGTGTCGGAGAAACGAGCTATGATGATTTAAAAAAATATGTCATAGCGACGAGTTCTGATACCGAAAGTAAAAAGCCTGAAAAACAGCCCTTTAAGCCTGTAATAGCTTTTGATGAATTGTCCGCTGTCAACAGCGATATTGTGAGTTGGATCAGGCTTAACGGGAGCGTAATCGACTATCCTGTGGCTCAATGCGGCGATAACGACTATTATTTAAATCATCTTTTTAATAAGCAAGTCAACAGCTCCGGTTGTATCTTTTTAGATTGTCGAAATAATCCCGATTTTTCAGACCGAAACAGCGTTATTTACGGTCATCATATGAAAAACGGCAGTATGTTTTCGGCAATAACTAAATACAAGGAGCAAGCCTTCTACGATAAGCACCCCGAATTTCAGCTTTATACTCCAACCGCAAATTATAAGGTAAAAATATTTGCGGGATATGTAGCTGATTTAAAGGATGAGGCGTGGAATACAGAATTTGACGATGTCGAATTTTCTGAATGGATCGAGAAGCGAATTCAAAAATCTCTGTTTAAAAGCAAGTTAAAGCCATCTGCCGAGGATAGAATTGTTACGCTTTCGACTTGCAGCTATGAGTTTGAAAATGCGAGATTTGTTATTTTCGGCGTAGTTCGAAAAAAGGGCTGACAGACCATATTTAGGTGTATGCTTTTATAATGGATAAAACTAAATATAAATATTATAGACTGTGTGCTTTTTAGCATACAGTCTTTTGTATAAAAAGATTTTGACACAAATTAACGACCGGCTTCGTAAGCCTTAATTGTTTTGCATAGTATTTACATTTTTCGAGTAATTTGATAAAATTCAACAGATAGGGCATTATGAATTTACCTGAGAAATTTTAATGCTCTTAGCTGTATTAACAAAGCATTTGAAAATATAAATCAGAAAGGATA
>JAFLSL010000113.1 GCA_022510985.1 Ruminococcus sp.
AAGGCAGACGGCCTGACCTGTATGACAGTATTCTCCTATTCTTTTTTCCAGCAATTTAGTTTTGGGGCCTGTTGTAATCCAGCCTGATTGCAAAACTTCTTTTACTGCTTCAATCTCGTCTTTTCCGATATCCGGAGGAGAAAATGGAATATTTCTCATATTAACAAGATCCTCTCAACCCAATTGTTATTTGTAAACGTAAAAATACAAAATAAATTATACTACTACACTTTATGAAAGTCAATATTTTTAATTTTCCTCGTCAGGCGTGGATGTTCCTCTCTCACATTCATATCCCCCAGACGTTTCATTCCTCTGTCTAACTTTGGATAAGAGGAATAAGTTCTGCTATAAACTTTTATCATATATAAACCTTTTCTGTAAGCGTTCAATTCTTAATTATTAATTGTTCTAACGGTCGGGAAGATAACGCCTAATTTAATATCTTTCTATCTTCTCGATTTAAAAATCCTCCAAAGTCAGTTTATAACCTTGGAGGATATTATTACTATATATTAAGCTATAAAAATTATTCTTCAAACTGGCTGTTATAAAGCTCAGCGTAAAAGCCGTCCTTTTTAAGAAGTTCGTCGTGGTTGCCCTGCTCAACGATATCGCCGTCTTTCATTACAAGAATGAGGTCAGCGTCCTTAATAGTTGAGAGACGGTGGGCGATAATAAAGCTTGTTCTGCCCTTCATCAGGTTGTTCATCGCTTTCTGAATTCTGGATTCAGTGCGTGTATCAACCGACGAGGTCGCCTCGTCCAAAATCAGAATCGGGTTATCGGCAAGGATAGTTCTCGCAATTGTGAGCAGCTGTTTCTGACCCTGGCTTACGTTACTTGTGTCCTCGTTTAAAACCATATTGTAGCCGCCCGGCAGCGTTCTTACAAAGCGGTCCGCGTGTGCTGCTTTTAAGGCGGAGATAACTTCCTCGTCAGTAGCGTCAAGCCGTCCGTATCGGATATTTTCCATAATCGAGCCGTTGAAAAGCCACGCGTCCTGAAGTACCATTCCGAACGCATCTCTAAGCTCTCGGCGATTGAAGTCCTTTATATTATGTCCGTCAATCTTAACCGCTCCGCCGCCTACGTCATAAAACCGCATAAGCAGCTTAACGATAGTCGTTTTGCCCGCACCGGTCGGGCCTACAATTGCGATACGCTGACCCTGCTTAATCTTTGCGGAGAAATCGTGGATAATAATTTTATTTTCGTTGTAGCCGAACTTTACATTTTCAAACTCAACATCGCCCTTAATGCTCTTGACATCAACGGGATTTTCGACTGTCTGAATTTCTTCTTCCTCGTCCAAAAACTCAAAAACTCTTTCAGCCGCAGCCGCCATACTCTGCACCATATTTACAACCTGAGAAATTTGCTGAATAGGCTGGGTAAAGGTTTTAACGTATTGGATAAATGCCTGAATATCGCCTATCTGAATAACTCCGTTAATCGCCAGAATACTGCCCGTGAGAGCGACAAACGCGTAGCCGATATTGCTGACGAACATCATAAGCGGCATCATCATACCCGAGAGAAACTGCGATTTCCACGCCGACTGATAGAGAAGATTATTTGTCTTTTCAAAGTCGTCTAAAATCTCTTCTTCCTTGTTATAAGCTTTGATGATAAGATGACCGCCGTAGCTTTCCTCGACAATTCCGTTTACCACGCCGAGGTATTTTTGCTGGTCGCGGAAATGCTTTTGCGAAAATTTTACAATGATGCTGATAAGAAATGCCGAAACGGGCAGAATGACAATCGCAATTAGCGTCATAAGCGGAGAAATCGAGAGCATCATAACTAAAATTCCGACAACGGTGCAAATCGAGGTGATAATCTGGGTTATGCTTTGGTTAAGTCCCATTCCGAGGGTGTCAACGTCGTTTGTAATTCTTGAAAGCACTTCGCCGTAGGTTCGGCTTTCAAAATATTTAAGAGGCATACGATTGATTTTTTCGGAAATATCGCGTCGCATACGATAGCAGACCTTTTGTGTAACGCCTGTCATCAGCCAGCCTTGAACAAACATAAACACCGCACTGACAGCGTAAAGCAGAAGTACGCTTAAAAGTATATAGCCTATCGCCTGAAGGTCGATTGAGCCGTTGCCCTGGATTTTTCTCATAAGTCCGCTCGCAAGCTCTGAGGTTGCGTTACCGAGAATTTTCGGACCTATTACGGAAAATACGGTTGAAAATGCCGCACAAAGCATAACAATAAAAACTGCGATTTTGTGCTTTCCGATATATTTTATGAGTTTTTTAATTGTGCCTTTAAAGTTCTTAGCCTTTTCGACAGGTGCCATAGGCCCGCCCGGACGTCTTTTTGGTCTTGGAGTATCAGCCATTTTGCTCAACCTCCTTTTTTAGTCCGAGTTCCTTCTCGGAAAGCTGTGATTTAGCTATTTCGAGATATTCAGGACAATTTTCAAGCAGCTGTTTGTGGGTTCCTATTCCCGCAATTTTGCCCTCGTCAAGTACGATAATCTGCTCTGCGTCCATAATAGTTGAAATACGCTGTGCAACGATAATTACCGTGCTGTCCTTAACATTTTCCTCGAGAGCCTTTCTCAGCTGTTTGTCGGTTTTCATATCGAGTGCCGAGAAGCTGTCGTCAAATATATAAATCTTCGGATTTTTTGCGATAGCTCTCGCGATTGAAAGTCGTTGTTTCTGACCTCCCGAGACGTTTGTTCCGCCTTGTGCGATTTCACTTTCGTAGCGGTCGTTTTTAGCTTCGATAAACTCGGTTGCCATTGCGATTTCGGCAGCTTTTTCTATTTCGCTGTCGGATGCGTCTTTGTTGCCGAAACGGAGGTTTGATGAGATTGTGCCGCTGAATAAAATACCCTTTTGCGGAACATATCCGATTTCTTCTCGGAGCGACTGCATAGTAACATCTCTGATGTCCTTGCCGTCAACTATAATCTCGCCGCCGCTTACGTCGTAAAGCCTCGGTATAAGGTTAACGAGCGTTGATTTACCGCTGCCCGTAGAGCCGATAATTGCTGTGGTTTCGCCGGGCTTTGCGAGGAAGGAAATGCCGCTTAATACATTTTCGTCCGCACCCGGATACTTAAAGCTGACGTTTTTAAACTCAACCGTGCCGAGCTTTTCTGTGAGCTTTTCAGCGTTTTCGCTGTCAGAGATTGAAGATTTTGTGCAAACAACCTCGTCAATTCTCGATGCGGCAACCGCGGCTCTCGGGAGCATAATCGACGTCATTGTAAGCATCAGGAAGCTGATTATAATCTGCATAGAGTAGGTGATGAACGCGGTCATTTCGCCGACCTGCATATTGCCGTCGTTAATCTGACCTGACGCGGTCCAGACAATCAGCACCGAAACTAAATTCATAAGTACCGTCATCAGCGGCATCATAAAGGTCATAACGCGGTTTGTAAAGAGTGTTGTTTTTGTAAGCTCTGTGTTTGCCTCGTCAAAACGCTCTTCCTCACGCTGTTCACGTCCGAAGGCACGGATTACGGGGATACCCGTCAGAATTTCTCTTGAAACGAGGTTGACGCGGTCAACGAGCTTTTGCATACGCTTGAATTTGGGCATTGCAAGTGCCATAAGTGCAAACACCATAAGGATAATTGCAAAAACTGCAAGGGCAATTACCCACCACATACTCGCACCTGTGCCGACTACCTTTATAACTCCGCCGATACCGATAATCGGAGCATACAGCACCATTCTTAAAAGCATTACCGACACCATCTGTATCTGCTGAATGTCGTTAGTTGTTCGGGTGATGAGAGATGCGGTTGAGAATTTGTCTATCTCGGCGTTAGAGAAACCGATAACATTTCTGAACACTTTACTTCTGAGGTTCATTCCGACCTTTGAGCCGACGAGAGATGAAAACAGTCCCGCAAAAATCGCAGCAAGCGAAAGAACAAGGGCAACTAATCCCATCTTAAAGCCCGCACCCCAAAGGTAGTCGGTCTGAGTTTTGTTTATATCGACTCCTGCTTTTTCGTCGCAATTTATCGCATAGGAAATTCCCGAGCTTTTTAAGGTGTCGGCTCCGAGTGCGTCAATTTCCTTTTGCATTGTTTTTCTTGAAAAGAGGAGTTTTGATTTTTCGATTTTAACGGGAACCTCAACTTGAGGCAGCATCGGATTGCCCGTTTCTATTTTAATTGTTGTTCCGTCTGTCAGCTTTTTGAAAAGCGGACGTGCGTCTACGCACTTCGTCTTTACTTCGTTTCCGTTTTCGTCCTCGGTTTTTCTCGTGAATGTCGGAAGTTTTGTATTAAATAAAAATTCAAGCTGTTTAACGCTTAGCCCGCCGTATTGTGCTGAATTAAAGCTGTCGCCTATATTCTCGGAAAGCATATCGAGAAAGGTATCCTTGGGCAGCATCGACATACTGTAGTTCATCATAATCGGGATAATGAGCTTGCTGTCGAGCTTATCAAGCTTTTCTTCGTCAGCTACGTTAAGTATGTAGTATTCGTCATCCTTTTCGTAGGCCGATTTAAAGCTTTTTTCCTCACCTTCTGTCATAAAGAGGTCGGCGTATCC
>JAFLSL010000114.1 GCA_022510985.1 Ruminococcus sp.
ATCTGCCTGAGAAGCATCACCTGAGGTTGAATTGATTTCATCTAATTTGAGATTAATGTATGTTGTACCTGTTGAGAGGATTTTGAATGTAGCCTTAACTAAATCCTTAGTTGCTTTAAAGTCAGCGGGATTATTAATATCTGTGCTGTTAAAAGCAACCTCGTTTAATATCTCGGTGTTAACCATTGTATTGCTAACGCCTAAAAGCTCAAAGCTTACGAGTTGAACAAAGTTCTTGTCATATTTGAGAGAACCTTGTGTGTTTACGATTTTCAGATTTGACTGAAGCTTAAAGCTAACTGTGAAGGTGTTGTCTAATTTTGTATTATAGACTGCATCTGTGGTGGGGGTGATATTGGAAGAGATATTAACTTTGAGCGTGTCTGTCTGATTTGCACTATCTGCAGCAAAAACCGAGATTGAAAGACAGGACGCAAGAATAAGAGCCGAAAGCATAACGGCAATGATTTTTTTGAAATTTCTCATTTAGAAACTCTCCTTTTTCTTGAAAATAAGAACGAACAATTCTTCAAGTATATTTTAACAAAAAAAACGATGTATTTCTATTGTAAATAATACATAAAAATACATCGAGATTTTTGGTAACTATTTAGAGCGAGTTATAGCTCAGTAAAGTTTTCGAGATAGTTGTTAAGCGGTCCGCTTAAAATTTCTTCGATCTCCTCGGGTTTGTCGGGAAGAGCTATAAGGAGTTGACCGCCCTGACGAACAAGATAACCGTCTGCGTCCGAGACAGGATTTTTGAGCTTTTTAAGGTCATCGGGCAACTTGTTCGCGAGTGCCTTTGAGAGAATATTTTCTGTTCCGTTTTTTTCGCTGTTGTCAAGTCCGCCTACGATAAATACTATGTTTGTTTTTTCGAATGCGTCGATTATAAGCTTTCCGAGGACTTCGGGCTCGGTCGCAAAAAGTGCGGTCCGAAAATTTAAATCAAGATACTTAACCGAGTTTTTCAGTGACTTTTCGCAGAGATTTGTTTTCGTTGCAAGATAAAAGATAAGTTCGCAGTTCATAGCTTATTCCTCCGTTTCGTTACCGTTTGGAGTTTCGGTCGGTTTTTCTGTAGCGGTGGTTGGTTTTGTCGCGGGTTTTGTTGGTGTTGTCGGTTTTGTAGCGACGGGCTTATTTACCTTGATTTTTGTTTTTTTGTATGTTGCGGTAATTTTTATGTTGGAGCGGATAGTGATTTTCTTGGTTTTGGCACTCAAGTATTTTTTGCCCTTAATTCCCTTGACCTTCCATTTTTTGAAGGTGTATTTATATCCGTTCTTTTTAAATGCACTTACTTTAGGAAGTTTTACTTTAGTTCCTTCCTTAACGGTCTTTTTCTTTGTTATTTTTTTAGCGTTTTTATTGTATTTTGAAATTTTGATATGGTATGTCTTTTTGGGCGGTTTTGTAGCCTTTTGTGCGGTTGTGAGAGCTGTTGTCGGCTCTGTTGTTTCTTTTAAAGAAGTCGGGAGCTGTTCGCTGCCGCTTAGCTTTTTGTTGCCGTCGTACCATTTGATTTCGCCTTTTTTAAGAGCAGTTTTAAATGTTGAGATGGTGGGTCTTGAACTGCCGTAACGGCTGTAGTAGCACTGAGGCCATACGGGACGGCTGTTTAATGCCGCGGAATTTACGTCAACACTTCCGCTCTCGTTAGACCTGCATTTTCTCGCAACTATAACTGTTCTGAAGTCGGGGAATTCGTATGAGCAGGTGACTAAAGTCACGAGCTGGTCTTTTTCGTTTACGCTGACAGGACAGTTTATGAGTGAGCGTACTCTCAGATTGTAAACATAGTTCATAAACTGTGCCTTGCTTTTGAAGTTTGAGCAGTAGAAATCAAAGTACTCGCCCTGTGCAGGGTTGACGTTCGATTTAAAAACAGAGATGATTTTGTAGACTTTTGTTCCGCTCTGCTGTGTACTGAGCTTTATGGTTGGATTTTTTTTGTAGAATTTTAAATCGCCCGAGTAACGTCCGTATTTCATAAGGTCGCCGAACATTGAGCCGTCTTCCATATGATGACCGTGAAGTATGATATTTTTACTTTTCATACCCTTTTTGCTCCGATAATCAATAAAGATTGAGCCAAAGCCGCCCGGAGTGTACTGTTTCAGATAATTGTGAGTAAGATAAAACTGACTGTTGGGGTTGTCGGATTTGCATTGAAGAATGGGGTAGTCAATTTTTGTATTATTAATTTTTATCCAGCCTTTGATATCGCTGTTGATTTTTTTGAGTTTTTTCCAGTTGGGTGCCTTTGATTTTGCGGTGGTTTTGTTGTTTCCCGATGTTGTTTCATTTTCATAGAAAATAGTCCTGATGTTGCTTTGGAGAGCCTGCTGTTGTGCGGGCATTACATACATATTGTATATAAACATATATCCCGCGACTAAAAAGGCACACAGTGCCGTGAGCATAACCGATTTTCTTATGATTTCGTCCTTTGGATCGCCTTTTCTCGGAAAATGACGTTCAGAAAAGCTTGTTACCTTTAAGGTGCGTTCGGTTAAGGAGTAGCCCTCGGGATATTCCTCGCTGTTTTTATCGAAAGTGTCAGACACGAGCTTTGGGAGATTTTCAAGGCTTTCTTCGTCAACTTTTTTCGGAAGAACAACGATTTTTGTGCCGATATAGCTAAAGGCGTAGGCAGTCTTTTCGCCGAGTTCTATCGAGAAAACGCGAGTCTTTTTTCTGAAATAAGTAACGTAGAGAGGGTCTTTTTCTTCTCTTTTAACGTCCTGTTTTTTCATCTTTCCGATTATGTATGCCAGATTGTTTTTCAAATCTTTTGCGGATTTTTTGAGGTCGATTTTTTCTTTTGTGTTCGGTACGTTCTGTACCTTTCTCTCGCCGCGATTGATAATAAACGCAAATTTGCGTCTGAAATCGTTTTCGGAATTTTTTATAAAATCGGCAACGACAACAAGCTCGGGCTTAGGTTCGCATTTTACGGCGTTTCTAAGCTCAAACTCTATAAGCGGAGCAAAAAATTCACGGAGTTTTGGCTCGCTACCTTCGGCTTTAAGTGCGTTTAAGACGTCGGATGAATATTCAGTTTTATCTTTTATTAGTTTTTTTGAGGGTGATAAAACCAGTATATCCAAATTTAGTCCTCCTTTGTGTTTATGTAGGTGACCTTAAGATTTTCGAGTGCCTTTTCAATCATCGGCTCAAATTCGCCGAGCTTTTCAGCCTCGATAACTCTTTCGAGTACAGGTTTTGTGCGAGGATGTTTAGGAGTAAATACCGTGCAGCAGTCCTCGTACGGTTCGATTGAAGTTTCGAATGTGTCTATATTATATGAAATGTCAATAATTTCCTGCTTATCCATTCCGATAAGCGGTCTGAATACGGGCAGATTAGTTGCGTTGTCCGTGCAGGCGAGTGCGTGGATTGTCTGGCTTGCAACCTGACCGAGGCTTTCGCCTGTTATGAGTGCGTAGCAACCCTTTTTGCGTGCAATTCTCTCGGAAATCTGCATCATCAGTCTACGCATTATTAGGGTGAAATACTCCTCGGGACACTTTTTGCGTATCGTTTCCTGAATTTCGGTAAACGGTACGGTGTACATATTCATATCTCCGCTGTAAAGTGCAACCTTTTTGAGCAGCTTAACCACCTTTTGTTCGGCACGCTCGCTTGTGTACGGAGGACTTGCAAAGTGAATTGCGGTAAGGCGAACGCCTCTTTTTGCCATCATATACGCCGCAACCGGGGAGTCTATTCCTCCGCTTATGAGGATTGCCGCGTTTCCGCCCGTTCCGACGGGAATTCCGCCTGCACCCTTGAGTGCTCCTCCGCGTACAAACGCGTTGTAGTCGCGTACCTCGACGGTTACGACTAAATCGGGATTATGAACGTCAACCTTTAAGTGCGGAAAAGCTCTCAGTATAGCCGCACCCGTTTCTCTTGCGATTTCGGGACTTTTGTACGGGAACTTTTTGTCACTCCTCTTAGCCTCGACCTTAAAGGTTTTGATGTTTCTAAGCTCTTCTTCTAAATATTTCGGAGCTGTTTCTAGTATGGATTCCAAGGTTTTTTCGGGACAAACAGCCGCTCTCGAGTAGGTGACTATTCCGAAAATTTTTCTAACGTGTTCGCAAACGTCATCGAGATCGATAAACTCGTCCTCAGGGATAATCGAGATTGCGGACTGAGCGGATTTTATCTCGAACTTTCCCATATGACGCAGGACTTTTTTTATGTTTTTAATAAGCTTGTCTTCGAATTGTCTGCGGTTTAATCCCTTCAGTACAATTTCTCCAACCTTAACAAGTATAATTTCCTTCATATTCTATTTCCTCTTTACAAGTGTATTTATTCCGAGCTTAAGTGCGTCGATAAGTGCGTCGATGTCTTCTTTTGTGTTTTCTTTGCAAAAGCTTATACGAATTGCACTGTCGGCTGTCTTTGAGCTTAAGCCCATTGCACTCAGAACGTGGCTCGGTTTTCCCTTTGCACAGGCACTTCCGCTTGAAACATAAATATTGTTTTGAGCGAGAAAATGGAGCATGGTTTCACTTCTT
>JAFLSL010000115.1 GCA_022510985.1 Ruminococcus sp.
CTACGATATTCTTCACATAACGCTTGAATTAAAAAATAATTCAAATGAGAGCGAAGAAATCGATACGGGTTTTAATGTTTATGCCGATGATTATTTATGCAAGCTTTTCGACAGTAACGATGATGACTACTGGGATGAGGGAGATACATCCGAAGTTGAGCTTTTTTCGGGAAAAAAGTTTAAGTATGAGTTGGAGTATATGATTCCAAAAGACACCCAAAACGTTAAGCTCTATGTAGATGCTTATAATTATTGGTATGAAAGTGAAAAACAATTTGCTTATACAATAAAAAGGTAGGGGAATTCAAATGGGATTTACAGTCTATCTTTCTGTGTTCATCGTATTCATAATTTCAATCGCAACCTCTCTGTTAATCCTCGGAGCGGTAAAAGGGAAGTTGCTCTTGATTTTGGCAGGAAGTATTCTTTATGTATTGGTCTCAGTAATAGTTTTCTGTTTTCTATGGTTTATTGTAGGAATGTAAATGTTTTATGTTTGATGTGAGAGTTAGAATATGAAGAAATCAATAAAAACTATCTCCCTAGTTTTAATGGGATTAATTCTACAATTCGTCATACTTCCCGGAGCATTAATCGGAGGATTTTGTGCGTGTCAGATAGTAAAAAATGAAATAGATACATCAGAATATTTCGATGATAGCGGTCAAACTTTTTTTGTAAAGACAAAGAATGATTACAGCGGCGAGGTTAGTTATTATGAATCTAATTATAGGGGCGTTTTTTGCGAAGTTGAAGAATTTGAAACGAACGAAAGTAAACGATATTCTATAGATAATGGGGTCTGGTATGGCAGAGACGGTAAACCGGCAGAAAACCAAAAAGAGTTAGAGCAAATAGCTTCTGCCACAAAGGAATCTCAAGATCCTTTTGATACCTTTGAACATCAATTAGGTGAGGATGAAATATTTGTTGTAAACGGAGAATACTATGTATCATTTTGGTATAATGTAAATTGGCAAACGCCCTATGGGCTTTTTAAGTATGATGAGAAGGAGAACAAGCTTAAAGAGATTTTCTATATCTCCGATGAAAAGATAATCGGTGTTAGATTTGACTGGAAATAAACTGAAAAACTAAGGCTCACGGCAAATGCCGTGAGCCTGATTGTTTTCTATCTAATTTTTAATACACAGCCATAAGCGGATTAATGTCCATATTTGACCTTGCGTTTTTCTCAACCTCTGTAATGTAGTTGATAGCTCGTCCGCAGCCGTTGATTACGCAGTCCTCGGGGTTGTCCGCCATTGTAACTTTAATCTCCGTAGAATCCGCGATAAGCTGTGCAAAGCCGTCAATTCTCGAAAGTCCGCCCGTTAGGATAATTCCGTCGCTGTAAACGTCGCCGACCAGCTCGGGAGGAGTTTCCTCTAAAACGTCCTTTATAAGAGTTATAATCTGTAAAGCGGTTTCCATAATAACGTCCATAATTTCGCTCGAGGTTACGTCAACAAATCTCGGAAGTCCGCTGATTGCATCTCTGCCTTTAACGCGGAAGGTTTTTTCTTCCTCGGGCTTAATAAGACAGCCGATAGTCTTTTTGCATTTTTCAGCCATCGGATTGCCGATAACGAGAGCGTATTTCTTTCTGATATATTTTACGATATCCTCGTCCATATTGTTGCCGCCGATTTTAATGCTTTTGTTAACTGATAGTCCGCCCAGTGAAAGCACGGCAGCGTTTGAGGTTCCGGCACCTAGATTAGCTACCATTGTTCCGTGAGGTCCCATAATATCTGCACCTGCACCCATAGCTGCAACCTTAGTGTTTTCAATAAGGAAAACGCGTCTTACGCCGAAACTGCTTATTGCGTTTACTACAGCACGTTTCTCAACCTCGGTAATATCTCCGGGAATACTTGCAACAACTCTCGGCATAACAATTTTGCTTGTGCAAACGTGTTTTAAAAGTATGTTAACCATATCCTCGGCTAAAAGTGACTGTGCGATAACTCCGCCTGAAAGCGGATATTCCGCCTGAATACTGTCGGGAGTTTTGCCGAGCATAGCGTATGCCTCGTCGCCTACAGCGATAATTCTGTTTTCGGATACATTATAAGCTGCAACCGATGCCTCGTCTAAAACTTTACCTTTTTTATCAATATATACCCTTGTGCGGCTGCTGCCCAAATCTATTCCTATATCCAAATCCGTTGCCCCTTCCTTTAGCATTATTAATAATTATTATATTCTAAACTACCGTTATTTTCAAGTCATTAAAGACTATTTCTTGCACAAAGTGTGGCACAGTAGATTTTTGCACCCGTTTTTTCAGCAAGAACTTTGCAACATTCTCCGAGCGTATAACCCGTTGTAAGTATATCGTCAATAATGAGAATAGTTTTCTCATTTATTCTTTCGTTATCTATTGCTTTATATACGCCCTTAACATTTTCTCTTCTCTGAACCGTAGTTGCACATTTATGCTGTTCAAGGTTTTCCTTAGTCTTTTCGAGCAAATCCTCATAGGGGACAGAAAGCTGTTTTGAAACATCCTTTGCCAAAAGTTTTGACTGATTATAACCGCGTTTTTTCTCTTCTTTCGGGTGCATAGGCACGCAGGTTATAACGTCAAACTCAATATTACCGTATTCTTTCTTAATTGTATCCGAAAGAACTTTTGCGAGACTTTCGGAATTTTGCTCAAGGTCGTTAAACTTAAAGCGTTTAACAGCCTTTTTAAAAATACCCTTGTAAAAGAAAGGTGAACAGCATGGATAACCGCCTTTTGCAAAATTTGTACTGTAGGTTTCAGGGAATTTCATTTTGCAAATATCGCAGGCGATTTTTCCGCTTTCTACAGTTTTGTTACAGTAGGGGCATCTGTCGGGAAAGAATGATGAACGCAAAAGTCTTAAAATCTTATTCATCATCATTCTCCCACAAAAAGTATTTAAGTCCGCTGTAGCGTTTATTCTTCCTGTTGTTGTTTACCATTCTTTCGATATCGCTGTCGCTGCCTACAATAATCATCAGTTTCTTAGCCCTTGTAACTGCCGTATAAAGCAGATTGCGGTACAAAAGCATCGGTGCTCCGCCTAAAAGAGGCATAACAACTGCCTCAAACTCGTTGCCCTGGCTTTTGTGTACAGTAGTAGCGTATGATAAATCGAGGTCAACCGCGAAATCAAAGTCATAATTAGCGACTTTGTCTTCAAACCTGACGCTGATAATTCGTGAGCGTTTATTTATCGTTTCTATTGTTCCAATTTCGCCGTTAAAAATTCCCTCTCCTGTTTCGCCGTCATCCTTAACCCAAAGAAGATCATAGTTGTTGCGGATTTGCATAACCTTGTCGCCCTCACGCAAAATCCGCTTGCCGACGGTCAGCTCGTTCTTTTCTTTGTGTGCGGGATTGACTTCGTGCTGAAGCCTTGTGTTAAGCTCCGTAACGCCTAGATCTCCCTTTCTTCCGGGGGCAAGGATTTGAATGTCGCTGTAAATATCGTAGCCGTAGGCGTCGGGTAAGCGTTTTGTGCAAAGCTCTACTACGGTTTGTCTGATAATGTCCTTGTTTTCTGAGTGCAAAAAGAAGAAATCGTTGTCCTTTTGCCTTAGCTCCGGCAGTTCTCCGTTCACGATTTTATGTGCGTTTGTTACAATTAGGCTTTCCATCGACTGACGGAAAATTTCAGTTAAAGCGACAACGGGGATTGTTTCTGATGCTACAAGGTCGTCGAGAATATTTCCAGCACCGACTGACGGCAGCTGATTGCTGTCGCCCACGAGGATTAATCTGCACCCGAGCGGCAACGCCCTCATAACGCTCTCGAAAAGCTGTGCGTCAACCATACTGACCTCGTCAATAATGAGTGCGTCACATTTGAGCATATTTTTTTCGTTCTTCTTAAATTCGGGAACATCGTTTTTGTTCCACGCAACCTCCAAAAGCCTGTGAATAGTCTTAGCCTCGTCGCCCGTGACGTCGCTCATTCGCTGAGCCGCTCTTCCTGTTGGAGCACAAAGCAAAACTTTTTGTCCCTTGTCTTTTAATATTTTTATAATCGCGTTGAGCGTTGTTGTTTTTCCTGTGCCCGGACCACCCGTTAAAACTAGCAGACCTCTTGAAAGAGCCTGTGTTATGGCCTCCTTCTGCATATCTGCGTATTCAATCTGATTGTAGTCCTCTATCGCCTTTATGTGCTTGTCTATATCCTGAATCTGAACTGCGGGAAAACGCATCATCATTTTAAGTCTTGCCGCGATATAGCTCTCGGATTTGAACATGTCTTGCTCAAATATAAGCTCCTTGTCCTCTGCAAAGTAGCGGATAAGCGAGTTGTCCGCGAGCATTTCCTCTAAAGCGTACTCGACCTTTTCAATCTCAACCTCGAGAAATTCCGAGGTTGTATTAACAAGCCTGTCCTGCGGAAGACAGGTGTGTCCGTTAGTTTTGTTGTGGCTTAAAACATACGCAAGCCCCGCACGTATACGGATTTTTTCATCAGTAACAAATCCGAGTTTTACCGCTATT
>JAFLSL010000116.1 GCA_022510985.1 Ruminococcus sp.
ATAGAAAAGTTTTTAAAGCCTGTTAAGCATATCGAAATGCAGCTTCTCTGCGATAAGCACGGCAACGCAATCTGTCTTGGTGAGCGTGAATGTTCCGTTCAAAGACATAACCAAAAGCTTATCGAAGAAAGTCCCTCTCCCTCAATTTCCGAGGAAACGAGAAAGGCAATGAGCGAGGCTGCTATAAAAGCGGCTCACGCTGTAAACTATAACTCTGTCGGAACGGTTGAGTTCCTTTACGACAGCGAGGGTAATTTCTATTTTATGGAAATGAATACACGCCTTCAGGTTGAGCATGGTGTTACCGAAATGGTAACGGGTATGGATATTGTCCAGTGGCAAATCCGAGTTGCCGCGGGCATTGAGCTTAACCGTACTCAGGACGAGGTCTATTTCCACGGTCATGCGATTGAATGTCGTATCAACGCCGAGGATCCCGATAATAACTACCGTCCGTCCTGCGGAAAGGTAGCGGCTCTCCACGTTCCCGGAGGTTCGTTCGTGCGTTTTGATACCGCACTTTTTCAGGACTACGTAATCCCTCCGTTCTACGATTCTATGATTGGTAAAATTATAGTTCAGGGAAGAAACCGCGAACTTGCAATTCGCAAGATGAAAATGGCACTTTCCGAGCTTAATGTTATGGGAATAAAAGTCAACCGCGATTTGATGCTTGATATTCTCTCCGATAAAGAATTTGCAGACGGAAGTTATACGACAGATTTTATGGCAGATTTTGATAATCGCAAAAAGAAAAACTAGCAGAGGAATTTTTTAAATGGATTTATTTACATTTATAAAACCTAAAAATGAGCTTGAAAACAGTGAAGCTACCGATTTAAAAAAGCCTTATGTTCCCGATGAAATGTGGGAGAAATGCCCCGAATGCGGAACTTTGCTTTTAACTACGGATATTGAGGAAAATCTCAGAGTTTGCTCGAAATGCAACCACCATTTCCGACTTAACGCAAGACAGAGAGTTGATATGATTGCAGATAAAGATACCTTTGTCGAAATGGATAAGGAGCTTGTGAGCGTAAATATTATTGATTTTCCCGATTATGACGAAAAGCTTGAAAAAAATAAAAATAACAGCGGAGAAAACGAATCAGTAATCTGCGGAACTTGCAAGCTTGACGGAATAGAAACCGTTATTGTGAGTATGAACTCAGAGTTTATGATGGGTTCAATGGGTACGGTTACGGGCGATAAAATCACCAGAGCTTTTGAGTATGCTACCGAGCATAGGCTCCCGATAATTGTCTTTACGGTTTCGGGCGGTGCAAGAATGCAGGAGGGTATTTTATCTCTTATGCAGATGGCAAAAACCTCGGGTGCTGCAAAAATGCACAGCGACGCGGGACTTCTCTACATCACTGTTCTGACCGACCCGACCTCGGGCGGCGTAACCGCATCGTTTGCTATGGAGGGTGATATAATTCTCGCCGAGCCGAAGGCATTGATTGCGTTTGCAGGTCCGCGTGTTATCGAGCAGACAATTCGTCAAAAGCTCCCTAAAGATTTCCAGACTGCCGAATTTCTTCAGCAGAAGGGCTTTGTAGATAAGGTTGTGGACAGACGTTATCTCAAAGAAACCTTAAAACATCTGCTTAAAATTCATAACTACGGGGAGGTTTAATATGAGTGCATATGATAAGGTTGCTGCCGCACGCAGCACAAAAAAGCTAACCTCTCTTGATTATATTAACGCACTTTTCGGTGAAAGCTTTATTGAGCTTCACGGTGACAGAAACTACGCTGACGATAAAGCTGTGGTCGGCGGTGTAGGAATGCTTAACAATATGCCTGTTACGGTTATCGGTCTTGAAAAGGGCAGAAACACCTTCGAGAGAATGGAGCGTAATTTCGGTGCTGCTCATCCTGAGGGCTATCGAAAGGCTCTTCGCCTTATGAAACAGGCTGAAAAATTCCACCGCCCTATTCTTACTTTTGTCGATACAAGCGGAGCGTTCTGCGGAATAGGTGCTGAGGAGCGAGGTCAGGGTCACGCTATCGCAACCAACTTAATGGAAATGATGGCTCTAAAAACTCCCGTGCTTTCTATCTTCATCGGCGAAGGCGGCTCAGGCGGAGCTATTGCCTTAGCTGTCGCAGACGAGGTCTGGATGATGGAAAACGCCGTTTACTCTGTAATTTCCCCTGAAGGCTGTGCAAGTATTCTTTGGAAAGACAGCTCCAGAGCTGACGAGGCGGCTGAATGTCTTAAGCTTACCGCAAAGGATTTGTTTGAGTTGGGCGTAATCGAGCGTATCTTGCGTGAACCTACGGCGGACGATAGAAAAATGTTCGAGAGCTTAAAGCTTCTTATCTGCCGAACCTTTGAGAAAAACCTCGCGATTTCTGGCGATGAGCTTGCAAAACTCAGATACAACCGATTCAGAAAAATCGGAAAACAAGACTAAAACAGCATAAAATTATCACCTCAACCAATAATAAGGTTGAGGTGATTTTTATGTTTTCCGACTTACCCGAAGAATTCAGAGAGCAACTGCAGAAAAATTTCTGTGCTATGAAGTACGTCCACAATCTCTCAGACAAAAAGCGAAAAAAGGTAATAGAAAAAGCTCAGCAGATGAATTCAAACGAACTCAAAAACTATGTTGCCGAGCTTGGAAATTTTCATTAAGCTTAATTTTTTCCTTTAATACGTTTTCTTATTATCAATACAGCCGCGGGAATTAATACTAAAATTCCTAAAAGTGAGCTAAATCTACCGATTAAAATTGTACCCACGCACGCAAACGCAACGCCGATATGAAAGCACAAAAGTGTTATTCCGAATATCCTCGTTTTAATAAGTCTGCTTTTATCCTTGTCAATTAAGTATTCTATCAGCGAGGTTGTAAATTGGCGGTAGTTGTTACTTGAGAATATCGTTGAGCTTGAGTAACCTTCTATGTATTCAAACGCGGTCCATTGGAATGCACTCGCAAAGAAAATAGGGTACAGGCTTATTAAAAACGGAATATGTGTCGGTAAAAACGCTAATATAATAAACGCCGCCGCGTCAATCAGAATACTTATAAGCTCCGTGCGAACTTTAAAGATTTTTGGAATTAAAACCGCGAGCATAAACCCGAGAAAATAAAGTAATGCCGCGGCTATTCTCAACCATAATTTTTCAAAATCGCAGAAAAATATATTGTAAACAATGCTTATAAGATTTAAGGTCTGAGCGTTGCCGAAAATCTCTCCGAGATTGCATACCGCAAATCCGCCGAAAAATCCGCCCGCAAGTGCCATATTGTAATGTATAAAATTGTCAGTTTTAATCCTCATAAAAACACCCATTTCACACCTGACATTATATAACTTTTATAAAAAAATTTCAAATTATAATTCCACATTAGAAATAAAATCAATCCGCTGAAATCTTAATCTAAGAATTCGGCGGTTATTTTTTGTAAAATAATTATCGTAAAACGATAAAAAATTATTGACTTTAATAAAATACAGTGCTATACTGTTGGAAAAGAAAGGGATGATAAAATGTTGAACGAAAGATTATCAAAATGGTTAAAGGCGGTTATCTGCCTTCTTGCGTTATTAGGAGTAGGAATGTATTCGGTAGTTGTTCCGTGGACATTATGTACTTTTGTGGAGCAATATCCCGAGTTCTCGAATTATTTTATTCCGTGGCTTGTCTTTATAATTTTAACAGCAATTCCGCTTTATACTATACTCGCGTTCGGTTGGAGCATTTCAACCGAAATAGGAAAGGATATGTCTTTTACAGAGAAAAACGTAAAAAGCCTTAGAGGTGTTGCGTTTTGTCTTGCGTTTGAATCGGCTTTCTTCTTTATGGGTAATATCGTTTTGTGGCTAGCTAATCTCAACCTCCTCGGGATAGTTGCGGTCTCAACGGTGTTATGTATTTTCCTCGCTTGTGTTGCCGTTGCGGTAAATATTCTTGCACATCTCGTTAAAAAGGCAACGGCAATTCGCGAGGAAAATGAGAGTTATATTTAGAGGTGGAAAAATGATAGTAATTAACATAGATGTAATGCTCGCAAAAAGAAAAATGAGCGTAACCGAGCTCTCCGAAAAAGTCGGAATAACGATAGTGAATATGTCTGTGCTGAAAAACGGACGAGCTAAAGGCATAAAATTCCAGACTTTAGACGCAATCTGTAAAGCACTCGACTGCCAGCCCGGAGATATTTTAGAATACAGCAGTGAGTAAAAAATGGAATATTTTCAGCAGAAAATTTGAGGGCAATTTTTATTCGTACAAAAACTGATTTTATAAAAAGATAGATTATAATGAAAATAAGAATAATATCTATTATGCTCGCAGGTTTAATATTACTTGCACTTTGCAGTTGTGGAAAATTTATCTTTAGTGAATATAAATCCGGGGATGTTATAGAGAGTACTATTGATGGTAATACATATAAGCTAAATTCTAAATTTGTAATGTTTGATGATGGTGGATCCTTGAATGATAGTATAGTTAGGATTAATGGGGT
>JAFLSL010000117.1 GCA_022510985.1 Ruminococcus sp.
CCTTTCCGAGAACAGCGAGTATGATGACGCTAAAAACGAGCAGGCTATTATGGAAGCCCGTATCCGCGATATTGAGACTACTCTCAAAAACTACGAGCTTATTGACGAGACCGACGAAAACGTTCAGCATGTTCGCCTTTCCTCTAAGGTTAAGGTTGAAATGCTCAAAACAGGAACTACCCGCGAGTTTAAAATCGTAGGTGTTAACGAAATCAACCCTGCCGAGGGAAAAATTTCTGACGAAAGCCCTATCGGACGTGTTCTTATGGGTCACAGCATCGGCGATGTTGTAGAGGCAGAAACTCCGAGCGGAAGTGTCGGCTTGAAAATTCTCGAAATCGGAAGATAAAATTCAGGAGATAAAAAGAAGGGAAGAAGTTTAAATGGCTGAAAATCCTAACCAGATTCAGATTTCCAGCGATCCTGTAAAGGCTCGCTACGATAAATTAAACATTTTAAAGGACATGGGTAGAAATCCTTTTGAGGTTACTACCTCTGACCGCGATACAACCTGTGCGGAAATCTCAGAGCGTTTTGACGAGCTTGAGAACAAAACCGTATGTATTGCGGGACGTGTTATGTCCAAACGCGGAAAGGGCAAGGTTACCTTCCTCGACATTCACGACAAAAGCGGAAAAATGCAGGTTTTTGCAAAGCGTGACGACCTCGGTGAGGATGAATACGCTGTTCTCAAACGCTGGGATATCGGCGATATTGTTGAGGTTAAGGGCTTTGTGTTTAAAACTCAGATGGGAGAGACAAGCGTTCACGCAGAGGCTGTAAAGCTCCTTTCAAAATCGCTCCAGCCTCTTCCCGAAAAGTACCACGGACTTACAAATACCGACCTTCGTTACCGTCAGCGTTACGTTGACCTCATTATGAACCCCGAGGTTAAGGATACTTTTATTAAGCGTTCACAGATTATTAGCAGTATCCGCCGTTTCCTTGACGAGCAGGGCTTTATGGAGGTTGAAACTCCGATGCTCGTATCGAACGCGGGCGGTGCGGCGGCAAGACCGTTCTTTACTCACTTTAACGCACTTGACGAGGACTTAAAGCTTAGAATTTCACTCGAGCTTTATCTTAAAAGATTAATCGTAGGCGGACTTGAAAAGGTTTATGAAATCGGACGAGTTTTCCGTAACGAGGGCGTAGATACACGCCATAACCCCGAGTTCACCCTTATGGAGCTTTATCAGGCATATACCGATTACCACGGTATGATGGATTTAACCGAGCGTATGTACCGCCATGTTGCACAGGAGGTTTTAGGTACAACTAAAATCACCTACAACGGCGTTGAGATGGATTTAGGAAAGCCGTTTGAGAGAATTACAATGCTCGACGCGGTAAAAAAATATTCCGGCGTAGACTTTAACGAGATTAGTTCCGACGACGAGGCTAAGGCTGTCGCTAAGGAAAAGGGCGTTGAGTTTGAGGACCATCATAAGAAGGGCGATATTCTTAATCTCTTCTTTGAAGAATTTGCCGAGGAGCATATGATTCAGCCGACCTTCGTAATGGATCACCCGATTGAGATTTCTCCGCTCACAAAGAAAAAGCCCGAGGATCCCAATTACGTTGAGCGTTTCGAATTCTTTATGAATGGCTGGGAAATGGCTAACGCATACTCCGAGCTTAACGACCCGATTGACCAGCGTGAGCGTTTTAAAGCACAGGAAGAACTCCTCGCTGCAGGCGACGAAGAGGCTAATACAACCGATGAGGACTTCTTAAACGCACTTGAAATAGGTATGGCACCGACAGGCGGTATCGGCTACGGCATCGACCGAATGGTTATGCTCCTTACCGATTCCCCCGCAATCCGCGATGTGCTCCTGTTCCCGACAATGAAGTCGCTTGATAAATAAAATTTTTTAAGATACGCTCTAGGAAACATAGCGTTTCCTAGAGCGTTGCTTTTTGTGGCATGGTGTGGTAAAATAAATCAACGATAAATCGGAATTTACAGGAGAAACGTATGATGAGTTTTGAATACAGAAAGGCTACAATTAAAGACTTGGCTTTACTTACAAACACAAGAATTGAAGTTTTAATAGCCGCTAATAAATTAAGTATTGATACTGATATGTCTGAGATTGAGATTGAATCCTATAAATATTATAAATCTGCATTTGAAAATGACAGTCATACAGCTTATCTGATTTTTGATAAGGATAAATTTATTGGTACAGGTGGTATAAGTTATTATACTGTAATGCCAACTTATCATAATCCCTCAGGTAAAAAGGCTTATGTGATGAATATGTATACAAATCCGGATTATCGTCGAAAAGGGATTGCCACAAAAACACTTGATTTGCTTATAAATGATGCAAGAAATCGGGGAATTAAAAATATTTCTCTCGAAGCAACAGATATGGGTAGGCCATTATATGAAAAGTATGGGTTTGTTCAAATGTTATGTGAAATGGAACTGCCTATGAACTAAATTCCAGTTTAGCGATAAAAAATGCTTGCCATTTTGTCAATTAGTTATCGGATCTTATTTTCTGATAACTAACTGATTTTTGAAGATTTTTTCGGCTGTCTAAATTTTATTTCGATTTCTGAGGGTGTAGGCTTCTGGCTGCAATAAAAACAATCCTGCGGAAATCGTATAAATTCGTATAAATAAGGTGATTGGAAATGCGGAAAACGTTGATACATAAAGAAAAATCAATGGTATTGTGTTTTCCGACAATGAAGTTGCTCGACAAGTAAACACCGTTGAAACTCAGTATTTATTCGGGTTTTGAGATTCTGGAAATCTTGAAATTTACACCACTTACACCATTTTTTTACACCATTTTGAACATCACTTATAACAAGTTATAAAAATTTATAAAATTATGGGTTGAAAAACAAGCTGATAAATGGTAAGATATGAACGGTTATGAAGGGATATAAAATGGACAAATTAAAAATCCCCACGATGAAGTCGCTCGATAAATAATTAATTTAAAACAGTACAGTTTACGCTGTGCTGTTTTCTTTTCACGTGCACGGGGTTTTGACATACATTATTTTAGAATACCGTTTGAGGGTGATTTTATGAAGAAAAAAATCGAGGCTAAGCGTAGCCATTCTACTGTACATATTTCAAGTAGCGAGTTTGAAAAAACTGCGGTAAAAGTATCTGTGGTCAGTATTGTGGGCAACGCGTTTTTGTCGCTGTTTAAAATGTTTGCGGGAATTTTCTCTCACTCGGGTGCTATGGTCAGCGACGCTGTTCATTCAGCGTCAGATGTGTTCAGCAGTATTATTGTAATAATCGGCGTTAAAATTTCATCAAAGGATTCCGACAAAGATCACCCCTACGGACACGAACGCTTTGAATGTGTTGCGGCGATTGTTTTAGCCGTTATTTTGCTTGTAAGCGGCTTGTTCATCGGGCATAACGCGGTTGAACAGATAGCCTCCGCTGACATGCAGACTATTGCAATTCCCGGTATTCTTGCACTTTTCGCCGCCGTGGTTTCAATTATCCTAAAAGAGGCTATGTATTGGTACACTCGGTTTTATGCTAAGCGTTTTGATTCGGGTGCATTGATGGCGGATGCGTGGCATCATCGCAGCGATTCGCTTTCGTCCATCGGTGCGTTGATTGGTATTGCAGGTGCAAGAATGGGCTTTCCGATTCTCGATACGATTGCAAGCCTTGTTATTGTTATTTTTATCGTGAAAGCCGCCTGCGATATTTTTAAGGACGCAGTTAATAAAATGGTCGACCGCTCTTGCAGCGAAGAAACCGAACGCGAAATCGCTCATTATGCCGCTGAGCAGGACGGCGTTTTGGGGGTGGATTTAATTCACACCCGACTATTTGGAAATAAAATCTATGTCGATCTAGAAATCTGTGCAAAGCGTGAACTCACGCTCGAGGAAAGTAACGAAATTGCAAATCGGGTGCACGACGCGATTGAAGAAAAATTCACTAAAGTTAAGCATATTATGGTACGCGTTAAGCCTTCTCGTAAAGACTTTGATTAAGACGATGAACAGTAACTTTTTTGAATAGACGTAAGGTAAACTGTCGGTCGAGATAACTAAACTTACGGTCGGTTGAGTTAAAAAAGAGATTGTGGTAAGATGAGGTCAAAAAATAAGGAGAGAAATTTGTATGAAAAAACAAACCTTTGGAGAGATGATTTCATCTTTAAGAAAAAGCAATGGAATGACACAGCTTGAGCTTGCGGATAAAATGGGAGTTACTGATAAAGCGGTATCTAAATGGGAAAGAGATTTATCGTGTCCTGATATAAATTCTATTCCGAAGCTTGCCGAAATATTTGGTATATCTGTTGACGAGCTTATGCAAGTAAAAACAGAAAGCAAGGAGAACACCCAAAAGAAAGATTATAAAAGTTTTATTAATTTAGTTTTTAAATGTGTTGCTTTGGCGATGGGAGTTGCTGTTTTATTATT
>JAFLSL010000118.1 GCA_022510985.1 Ruminococcus sp.
CACCGTAGCTAACCTTGTTACCGCGATACGCTCTACCTGTCATACGTCCTCTGTGAACACGTCTGAACTTTACACGCTTTGGCATCAGCATTATTTTCTGCCCCCTTCCTTACGAGGCTTTCTTTCTCTTCTCTCTCTCTTGCCTTTGTTCTCGTTGAGAACCTCGCCCTTGTAGAGCCAAACCTTGATACCTATCTTACCGTAGGTTGTGTCTGCCTCTGCAAAACCGTAGTCGATATCAGCTCTAAGAGTCTGAAGAGGAATTGTACCCTCGTGATAAGTTTCGCCTCTTGCGATTTCAGCACCGTTAAGACGGCCTGAACACTGAACTTTAATACCCTTTGCACCAAGCTTCATTGCGTTTCTGATAGCCTGCTTCATAGCACGGCGATAAGCGATACGCTTTTCAAGCTGTGTAGCGATGCTCTCGGAAACGAGCTGTGCATTTAAATCGGGGTTTTTGATTTCAACAATATTGATAGCAACGGGCTTCTTAAGAATGTTCTCACACTGAACACGGAGCTTCTCAATTTCAGCACCGCCCTTACCGATAACCATACCGGGTTTGCCGCAGTGGATATGAAGTCTTACTCTCTTGCCGTCACGTTCAATCTCGATTTTTGAGATACCTGCAGGATAAAGCTGCTTTTTAAGAGTTTTACGGAGATTGTAGTCTTCTACAAGTGTATCGCCGAAATCCTTCTTATTAGCAAACCAACGGGAATCCCAGTTTTTGATGATACCTACACGGAGACCGTGCGGATTAACTTTTTGTCCCATACTGTTAACCTCCCCTTATTCTTTTTCCTTGAGCACAAGGGCAATGTGGGATGTTCTTTTATTAATTCTGAATGCTCTACCCTGTGCTCTGGGTCTGATTCTTTTAAGGATAGGGCCTGCTGTTGCGTTAGCAGCAGCAACGTAAAGTTTAGATACATCCATATCGTGGTTATTCTCTGCATTCGCCATAGCGGACTTGAGCACCTTTAAAACAGGAGTACAAGCGGCCTTAGGGGTATGCTTAAGAACAGCCTCTGCGTAGTTAACATCCTTGCCTCTTATAAGACTGAGTACAAGGTTAACCTTGCGTGGTGACATACGGACATATTTTGCATATGCCTTTGCTTCCATTGCAATACTCTCCTTCCGCCTTATGATGTCTTGGAACCGGAATGTCCCTTAAAGGTTCTGGTCGGAGCAAACTCGCCGAGCTTGTGTCCTACCATATCCTCGGTAACATATACCGGAACGTGCTTGCGTCCGTCATGGACTGCAAATGTATGGCCTACAAAATCAGGGAAAATTGTTGAACTTCTTGACCATGTCTTGAGAATTCTCTTTTCTCCCTTTTCGTTCATTTCTTGAACCCTTTTTAAAAGCTTAGGCTGGACAAAAGGGCCCTTTTTAGTACTTCTACTCATAATTAAGCTCCTTTCCTGCCTTACTTACCGTTTCTTCTGCGAACGATTAATCTATCGCTCTGCTTATGCTTCTTACGGGTCTTATAACCAAGAGCCGGTTTACCCCAAGGGGTAACAGGTCCGGGACGGCCGACAGGTGATTTACCTTCACCACCACCGTGGGGGTGGTCATTCGGGTTCATAACAGAACCGCGGACTGTCGGACGCCAGCCCATATTTCTCTTACGACCGGCTTTACCGATTTTTACGTTCTCGTGGTCGGTGTTACCAACCTGACCGATTGTTGCCATACAACCTTCGGGAACGTTACGAAGCTCTGCACTCGGAAGTCTTAAAAGAGCTAAACCGTTTTCTTTAGCCATAAGCTGTGCCATATTTCCGGCTGAACGAGCAAGCTGTGCTCCTCTTCCGGGATAAAGCTCAACGTTGTGGACAAAAGTACCTACGGGGATATTCTTAAGCGGAAGTGCGTTGCCGGGCTTGATATCAGCGTCCGGTCCGGCAACAACTGTATCGCCTACCTTTAATCCCTCGGGGGCAACAATATATGCTTTATCGCCGTCTGTATACTCAATAAGAGCGATGAAAGCTGAGCGGTTCGGATCGTACTCTAAAGTAGCAACCTTACCCTCTACGCCGAATTTCTGGCGTTTAAAATCAATGATACGATACTTTCTGCGGTTACCGCCGCCACGATGACGAACAGTAATTCTGCCGTAGCTGTTACGGCCTGAATGCTTCTTTAAAGGAGCAAGTAAGCTCTTCTCTGGAGCAACCTTTGAAAGACCGGAGTAGTCAGTAACCGACTTGTTTCTCATAGAGTTTATCGTCGGCTTATATACTTTAATAGCCATTTAATTCACTCTCCTCATGATGGCTTTGCGGGGAAATGGCGTTCCCCATACGTTCTAAAATAT
Source organism: Ruminococcus sp. (assembly GCA_022510985.1). Classification (GTDB taxonomy): domain Bacteria; phylum Bacillota; class Clostridia; order Oscillospirales; family Acutalibacteraceae; genus Ruminococcoides. The sequence goes on from JAFLSL010000118.1 coordinate 2,339, forward strand.
CGAAATGTGTTTGCGAAACTGTGCCTTGTATAACTTCCACTCGTCTAATCCATTTCAAATTACCTTGTAATTTTTCACGGCTTAGTCCTCGTCGGTCGTTATCCGAGGGCTACGCTCCTCGGCTTTTCGATATTACATCATGCCTTCAAAAAATTCTATATTTTTGCTGTCTGCAGTTAAGGTAACAATTGCCTTTTTCCAAGACTTTGTGTAGCCTCCGTTATTCTGACCCTGACGGCGGAAATGTCCGCGTACATTAACGGTATTAACCTTAGCTACCTTTACCTTAAAGAGTTCCTCGCAAGCTTTTGCAATCTCAATCTTGTTAGCTGATTTTGCAACTTCAAAGGTGTACTTCTTGTCAACAGCACCGATCATACTTTTCTCTGTGATAATCGGACGAATGATAATATCCTGTGCTATCATGCGTATACCTCCTCAATCTTGCTTACTGCATCCTTAACGATAACAAGCTTGTCAGCGTTTAAGATGTCATATACATTAAGCTCGTTAACCTGAGCGGTTTTAACTCCCTTAATGTTGGAAGCGGACTTGATAACCTTTTTGTCTACTTCAGGAAGTACGATTAAGGCTTTCTTGTCTGCACCGATAGCTGCAAGCATTTCTACTACAGCCTTAGTTTTATACTCGTCGAGTGCGATAGCATCTACAACGATGAGTTCACTTTCTGCTGTTTTAGCGGAAAGAGCTGACTTAAGAGCAAGTCTTTTAACCTTCTTATTTACAGAGAAGCTGTAATCTCTCGGCTTCGGAGCGAAAACTACGCCGCCGTGAGTCCACTGAGGAGCACGGGTTGAACCCTGACGTGCACGACCTGTTCCCTTCTGTCTCCAAGGCTTTTTACCGCCGCCGGAAACTTCTGCTCTTGTGAGGGCTGACTGTGTGCCCTGACGCTGATTTGCAAGGTAGCTTACTACCATCTGATGCATAACAGCCTCGTTAGGCTCGATAGCGAAGATAGCGTCTGAAAGATCGACTGTTCCTACCTTCTTGCCTTTCATATCTACAACATTAATACTTGGCATTTAAAGTCCTCCCTTCTTACGCTTTTACAGCATCTTTAATTACTACGATGCCCTTGTTCGGTCCGGGGATAGCACCCTTGATTGCGATTAAGTTGTTCTCAGCGTCAACCTTAACAACTGTAAGGTTCTGAACTGTAACTTTCTCTGCACCGAGGTGACCGTTCATCTTCTTGCCCTTGAATACTCTTGAGGGAGATGAACACATACCGATTGAACCGCCGTGACGTACGTTAGGACCTGTACCGTGGGTTTCCTTAAGTCTGTGGAAGTTCCAGCGTTTGATAACGCCAGCTGTTCCTTTACCCTTGCTTGTACCTGTAACGTCAATCTTGTTTCCTGCCTCAAAGGTATCTGCCTTAACGATGTCGCCGATTGTGTAAGCGTCTGTGTCGTCAAAACGGAACTCCTTGAGAACCTTCTTAGGTGCAACGTCGTTCTTAGCAAAATGACCTGCGAGCGGTTTTGTAACCTTGTTAGGTTTCATATCGCCGAAGCCAAGCTGAACTGCTGCGTAACCGTCGTTTTCTACTGTTTTCTTTGTAACAACCGCACACGGGCCTGCTTCAACAACAGTAACAGGAACGACTTTGCCTGTCTCGTCGAAAATCTGTGTCATACCGATTTTCTTTCCGATTAATGCTTTCTGCATTGTCTATTTCCTCCTTATTAGGTTATTGGTCGGGTTGCCCCGACATTTACCCTGTCTGCTTGTAGGTTGGTAAAGAGATTATAACTTAATCTCGATATCAACACCGGCAGGGAGCTCTAAGCTCATAAGAGCCTCGACTGTCTTGTTGGACGGTCTTAAAATGTCGATAAGACGTTTGTGAGTTCTCATCTCGAACTGCTCACGGCTGTCCTTATACTTATGAACAGCACGGAGAATCGTAACAACCTGCTTCTCTGTCGGAAGCGGAACCGGACCCGATACACGAGCACCTGTTCTCTTTGCTGTTGCTACAATCTTTTCAGCAGAACTGTCAACCAGCTGATGATCGTAACCCTTTAATCTTATACGAATTTTTTCCTTGA
>JAFLSL010000119.1 GCA_022510985.1 Ruminococcus sp.
GCGGTAAAACGATTAAGGCGGAGCTTTATCCAGAAATTGCTCCGAATACCGTTAATAATTTTATAAGCCTTATTAATAAAGGTTACTACGATGGACTGACCTTTCATCGTGTAATTTACGGCTTTATGATTCAGGGCGGTTGCCCCGACGGAACAGGTATGGGAAATCCCGGCTATTCGATTAAAGGCGAGTTTATTCAGAATGGCTTTGCAAATACCTTAAAGCATACTGAGGGCGTGCTTTCGATGGCTCGTTCAATGATGCCCGACAGTGCAGGTTCGCAGTTCTTTATTATGCACAAGGCGGCTCCTCACCTCGACGGACAGTATGCCGCTTTCGGCAAGGTTATTGAGGGTATGGACGTTGTAAACGAAATTGCTGAATGTGATACCGATTATTCTGACAAGCCGCTCGATCCGCAAATTATGGAAAAGGTTACCGTAGATACATTCGGGGTGGATTATCCCGAGCCGGAGAAGGTGTAGGTTAATATGAAGGTTTTACTGACAGGCGGTGCGGGATATATCGGTTCCCACACCTGCATTGAACTTATAAATGCAGGACATACTCCCGTTATTGCCGATAATTACGACAACAGTTATCCCGAGGCTGTAAGACGTGTTGAGGAAATTACGGGAAAAAGCGTTCCTGTTTATGAGATTGACGTTTGCGACAAATCCGCGGTTGATAAGATGTTCAGTGAAAACGACTTTGACGCCGTTGTTCATTTTGCAGGGCTAAAGGCGGTAGGCGAGAGCTGTGAAATTCCGCTGAGATATTACCGAAATAATCTCGACTCAACCCTGGTTTTGCTTGAGGTTATGGAGAAGTACAAGGTTAATAACTTTGTTTTCAGCTCTTCCGCTACAGTTTACGGAATTCCCGAGACAGTGCCTCTTGTTGAGGGTATGCCGACAGGCTGTACCAATCCCTATGGTTGGACTAAGCTTATGAATGAGCAGATTTTAACCGACGCGGCTAAGGCGAATGAGAATCTTTCGGTGGTACTGCTGAGGTATTTTAACCCAATCGGTGCCCACGAAAGCGGACGTATCGGCGAGGATCCGAACGGAATTCCCAATAACCTTATGCCTTATATTACTCAGGTTGCCGCAGGAAAGCTTAAGGAACTGGGCGTTTTCGGAAACGATTATCCGACACCCGACGGTACGGGAGTACGCGATTATATCCACGTTGTTGACCTTGCAAACGCTCACGTTAAGGCACTTGACTTTGCCGCTAAAAATAAAGGCACCGAGATTTTTAATATCGGAACGGGTACAGGCTACAGTGTTTTGGATATTGTAAACACATTTATGAAGGTTAACGACCTTACAATTCCATATGTTATTAAGCCTCGCCGCAGCGGCGATATCGCTGAGTGCTATGCTAATCCCGAGAAAGCGGAAAAAATCTTAGGCTGGAAAGCCGAGAGAAATCTTGATGATATGTGCCGTGACAGCTGGAATTGGCAAAGTAAAAACAAAAACGGTTACAAATAATTATTTTTCTTTTAAGAAAATATAATTGATTTTTACAATGTTGTTACCAACAAGAAAATTGTTGTAATGACGCTTGACTTTTTTCTTTCTGCGAATTATAATTAAGTTCCATTTGGATGATGTGTGTGAAAACGGAGGAAAAAAGAATATGTTTCAAAAACATATTAAGGTAGTGAGCCTTGTGCTGGTCCTCTGCCTTATTGCAGTGATGTTTTTTACCGCTAACCTTCTTGGCAGCGGTATCGAGGGTTCAAGCCCCGCAATTTTACTTTTGTTTGTAGCAATTGCGTGTGTGCCTGTGTACCTTGCTCACGAAAAGCACGATTAATACTAAACAATAAATGTTTAGCATAAGACGGTTACCTAAGGGTGACCGTCTTTTTGTGTATACTACTTTATTTTATATATTTCATATGGTATAATTATTATTGATTTTATGGAAATGGAGAGATTAGCTTGGCTAAGATAGTACCGCTTTTTTCGGGAAGTAACGGCAACAGCTATTATATCGGTTCCTCGGGCGAGGGAGTATTAATTGACGCGGGCAGAAGTTGCAAACAGCTTGAAAATGCACTTGAACTTAATGACATTACTGTAAGCTCAATCGGTGCGATTTTTGTAACCCACGAGCATAGCGACCATTGTTCGGGACTTCGCGTATTCGCCAAAAAGCATAATATTAAAATCTACGCGTCTAAGGGAACCTTAGAGGCTATGGAGGAAAAGAAGTACATATCTCCCGAGAATTTTTGTGACGTAATCGAGGAAAAAATTGCGGTGGGGAATATGCAGATTGTGCGTTGCGATACTCCTCACGACGCTAAGGAAAGCTGCTGCTTTCAGGTGACAACTCCTGACGGACGAAAGGCGACCGTTGCGACCGATATGGGTGTTATGACCGAAAATGTGCGTGAGCTTATCTGCTCGAGTAATTTAGCCGTAGTGGAATCCAACCACGATATAAAAATGTTAAAATACGGATGCTATCCGCCTAATGTTAAATCGAGAATTCTCTCCGACAGAGGTCACCTTTGCAACGACGCTTGTGCCGAGGAGCTTGCCGACTTTATTCGTTGCGGAAATTACAGAATTATGCTCGGTCATATTTCCGAGAATAACAACACCCCCGAGCTTGCTTTGAACACAAGTCTTTCTATTCTCTCCGAATGCGGTATGAAACGAAATCTTGATTTCACTTTGGATACTGTTCCATCTGAAACGCAGGGAAAATCAATAGTTTTTTGAGGAATTTATGCTGACTGTAAATATAATTTGTATAGGGAAAATTAAAGAAAAATATTGGACAGACGCTATCGCTGAGTACAAAAAAAGACTTTCGGCGTTTTGTAAATTCAATATAATTGAACTTGACGAGGAAAAGACCTTCAGCGACCCCAATTCATCGCAGATTAATTCGATTTTAAACGCAGAGGGAAAGCGGATTTTAAAGGCGATTTCAAAGGGCTCAAGTGTTATTACAATGTGTATCGAGGGCAAGGAGCTTACTTCTCCCGAGCTTTCCAAAAAGCTTAGCGACATTGCACTTGGCGGAAACAGTACGGTCGACTTTATAATCGGCGGAAGCTGGGGACTGAGCGATGAGGTAAAGGCTGAAAGCAGTTTTAAGCTCTCGATGGGTAAAATGACATTCCCCCATCAGATGGCACGCGTTATGCTTGTTGAGCAGATTTACAGAGCGTTTGAGATTTCAAATAACGGAAAATATCATAAGTAGGTGTTTTTATGGCTTTAGACGGAATGATGCTGCATCATGTTGTAAACGAGCTGAAAACTCAGGCACTCGGCTCACGTGTTTCGCAGATTTATCAGCCTAATCGCGATGAAATAATAATAAATCTGCGTTCTATGCAGGGCAACAAAAAGCTCTTGATTTCCACAAGGGCTAATTCTCCGCGTCTTCATTTTACTAAGTACAGCGTTGAAAATCCTGCCACACCGCCTATGCTTTGTATGCTTATGAGAAAACGTCTGGGCGGAGGAAAGCTGCTTGATATCCGCCAGCATGGACTCGACAGAATAGTAAGCTTTGACTTTGAATGTACAAATGAGCTGGGCGACAAGGTGAAGATTACCGTTGTTGTTGAAATTATGGGCAAGTACAGTAACGTAATTTTTGTTGACGAAGACGGCGTTATTATTGACGCTTTGAAACGGGTTGATATGACAATGTCTACGCAGCGACTTGTTCTTCCGAATATTAAATACGAACTTCCGACACCGCAGGACAAGCTTAACATTCTGCTCACAGAGCCTGAAAAAGTCGTAGAAAAAATCGTGAATACGCCCGACGAAAAGCCTCTTAATAAGGCGATTTTATCAGCGGTTCAGGGAATTTCACCGATAATCTGCCGAGAGATTGAGCACAGGGTCTTGGGCGATAAAATTTCGAGCAACAAAACACTAAGCGAGAGTGAGATTATAAAGCTTGAAACCGAGATTAAAAGACTTGCCGACGCTGTCCTGACTTGCTCGGGAACACCTTATATGCTTTACCACAAGGGCGACAGCAAGCCCTTTGACACTTCATTTTTTAGTATAGAGCAGTATGGCTCGCTCGCTGAATTTAAAAAGCTTGAAAGCTTTTGTGAGCTTTTGGACAGCTTTTATATTGAACGCGACAGTATAGACCGAATGAGGGTTAAATCCGCTGATTTATCCCGGGTGCTGCAAAATCTCATTCACCGCACAGCGAACAAAATTAATATTCAGAAACAGGAACTCGAAAACTGCGAGGACAGGGAACAGCTCAGAATAAAAGGAGATTTGCTGCAGGCGAATTTGTATAGAATTGAGCGTGGACAGTCAAGTGTAACGGTAGAGAATTTTTATGACGAAAACAACGCTCCGATTGAAAGAAAGCTAAATCCCGCCGTCTCTCCTGC
>JAFLSL010000012.1 GCA_022510985.1 Ruminococcus sp.
GTTCCCCGTATACGATGCAAACGGTACGGTCAAAAATTACCGCGAAGGCAGTAAAAACGACGGAAACGTTAGCTATATTGATTTTACAACACAGGTTAATTCACCGGATGCGGATATAGAATTTTGGTTTAAAAGCCGTCCTACGATATACGGACATAATGAAAAAGGCGAAACCGAAGAAATTAAAAACGCTCGCTATGCTATTACTGTAGACGGTGAAACATATATTTACTCAAGCGACGGAACAGCAAAAACTCTGAATAGCAGTAATGTAGAAACAGCTGTTTCCGGTGTGCGTAAAACATCTGTTTATACATACGGAAATCCGGAGAATACTACCGATGAAAACGGATATAACAGTAACTTCCTTTTCTCTGTAAAAAAAGGTGATACAGTAAACTTAAATATAAAAATATGGCTTGAGGGTGGTTTCAGCACTGATATTACTGCGTCCGATATTAATCTATCGCTTGTATCCTCTTGGGCTTATACTCGTACACTTACAGTTGTTGACAGAACTACAGGTGCAGGTGCGGCGAGCTGGATCAAAAATAATAATGCTAAATTGTACTTAGTTCTTCCTGATGTACTTAATGAATTAAGTACAAATGTTGGTAATTGGTCTAATTATACTGATGCTTTTTATCCAATGACTCTGGCATCGGGAAGTAGTGATACATACAAAGTAACAGACGTTCCCCTCGTTTACAATAACGTGAAGATGATGATTTTCCGATGCACAGACAGAGGTTGGAACCAGTCAAGTTCATCCTCAGGCGGAGATTCCGCTAAACAAAGAGGCGATGACTACAAGGTTTATTGTTGGAACTGGTGGTCCTCTTACCTACCAAATACATATCGAGACGAAACATACACTATCTACGGAAGTTCGTACGATGACGTTGCAACGGGACAATTCGGCGGAGAACAGACCAACAAAGGTTATGGAACTTGGGGTGAAGTTTTAGAGATTAAGGTTAATCCTCGTTATGATGGAATGAACTTTGCCTCTACAACAAATGTTGGCAACTATAACTTCTTCCTTAGAGATTTTACCGACTATGATACCTCAGGTGAAATATATACTTATACAATGTATTGGGATAGCGGTGCAGGATTATGGAAAGCATACGCCCCAAAATCCTCTACACTTATCCATTTCTATTACTATAATGATAGCTGCAAGAGATGGTGGGGTTACAACAGCTGGGGCGGAGCAAATCCGCAAATGCGTCCTGAAGATTCTACGACCTACTACCTTACCGGAATCGCTAATGGTAGCGGTAATTCGGACGGCTACGGCTATTGGGACGGAGCAAATAATGTCTACCTTATTGCAAGCGGAACAATGAAAGGGCAAGCTACGAAACGTTGCAATATGTACACAAGCAGCACCGGTAGTATAAAGCAGATGTCAAAGACAGGAGAGACATATGGTGCAAACAGTTATAATGTATATGTCTCAGATTCCAGTCAAAAAGCAGGAGACTATAAAAATCTAAAATTTGATAACGGTTCTTATGGCTACGGAAACGAAAGTGCCGAGCTTACAATGTATCCGGGTTGTTATTACGACTGGGAAGAAGATAAATGGCGTGGAAGTCTTTCCGGAACTCAGAGATCCTCAGCCGAATCTTCCGGCGGCGGCTCAGGCGGTGGCTCGAGCGGCGGCTCATCCGGTGACATTACAGGTAGTGGTGATGGAAGTACAATAACAAACAAAATGGATGGTCCGGGTGTTTACCTCTACGGAAAATTAGACGGCGTGAATACTGACCAGATTTGTAAAATGACAGAGTTATCAAGCGGAAGATTCCAGGCTAAGCTTAATCTTACCGAAGGCGATCGTTATAAGTATTACTTTATGATTAGAGAGGCTTCCTCTAGTTCTACATGGAATGAGTATGGCGGATCCTTGAATTACAAGGAGCTTAGTCAGAATATGGGTACGGAGGAGTACAATTTAAGCTCCAGCAATAGCCAACCGCTGTACCTTTATGTAAAGAATGCCGGAACATATATCTTTACATACACAACAAATGATCATAAGATAGCAATTACAAAGTAACTTGTTAAATAAAAAGGTGGTGATACTATGAAAACAACAAAAAAGCTTATTATCCTTTGCTTGGTACTGGTAATGGGTATTGTGGCAATTATGCCTTCAACGTTCTCGTGGTATGACCATAACGGCTCCCAGTTAGGAGTAGGAATGAATTACACCCGTGAAAACCTTCCTGTTTCCGCAGGTACCGTTAAGATGGAAACTAAAAAATATCAAATGAACGGTAACGAGGTTTATTACGACGAAAAGGGTAATAAGAAATACGACGGAGGGGCGATTACCGGCGGTGCTTCAGTAGGAGCAGGAAAAACCCAGTATTACGGTACAACCTTTACCAATACGGGTACAGCCCCTGCGTATGTAAACCTTTATCTTTCGGATTTTACAAATAACCCGAAAAATTTTATCGGCACAACGGCTCCCAGTCTTACCGATAAGGGTATTTCCTCTTCGGTACATCTCACAAACTACAGTGTTATCCGAGTTTATTTCCAGTGGAGTAAAGCGAACAACTGGAATAGTTCTTCTGCAAAATCTTATGTTGTATGTACAACTGCCGATGGAAGCAAAACAAAAACGGAAATTCCGAAAACAAACGTAATAAAAAATAATCAGGAAATTCTTAAAAATGTAGATACCTACTATGTTGATTTAAAACCTAATACGGTAAGATTTTATTTTGCAACCGATGGCGGCAACTCATCCAATGATCCTTTGAATCCGCCAATGTCATGGTATCGAACAAAAACGATTACTGACGTTTGTGCGGAAACGGGTTATTATTTAACCGGATATGCTGATGATACAACATGGAACGCACAGTATGCTACATTTGACGTTCCCGGCGGGGTAAGCACAATGTCGTATTACGACACCGTTAATATTGCTGCAAATCAAAAGGCATATATAACTCTTAATAAGGGAATAAACTACACAGGCGAAAAAGTTTCCTATTCTGTCGGAACTAACAATTATCTTACCATTGACTCTGCAACAGGACTTATTTCTGCTAAAGGCACCAGCATGGGGCCGAACGATTGGGTTAGAATAACAGCAACAATAACAGGTTCGCTCGGAGATACGATGACGGTGGGACCGACGGACAATCCCGGAACTAAGGTTTCAAACCCGAGTACTCTTTCTAATGCGATTGTTTCGATTAACATCGAGGTTCCCGGCAAATCAGTTGACGAAGACGGGAAAACAGTTAACGGAACAAGTGAGGTTGTATGGTATATCCGCAACGAGGGAACTGCAACCTGTAGCTTTAACAATATTTACTACACCAAGTAATGAAAGCCGAAAAAGAGAAAAAAGGGTTCAGAACTTTTCGCATCATTCGTAACGTAATTCTGGCGATTATAATTGCTGCTTTGACCGCCGTGATAGTCCTGACAATGATAACCCGATTAACTGGCGGCACGCCGTCGGTGTTAGGCTATTCGCTTTTCAGAGTAAGCTCGGGCAGTATGCAGCCGCAGCTTGAGGTCGGGGATGTTATTGTTATAAAATCCTGCGATGGAATGGACGTTGAAAAAGGCGAGATTATCACCTATGAAAGCAAATCCGGAGAAATGGCGGGAAAGCTTGTAACTCACCGAGTTGTAAAGGCTCCGTACAAGGATAATAAGGATTATTATGTCGTAACTAAGGGCGACGCGAATTTTGTTGAGGACGACCCGATAAATGTTAATCAGGTTCAGGGAACTTTTGTTACCAAAATTTCAGTACTAACTTTTTTATACAATATTTTTGTAACGCCGCTCGGGCTTCTTTTGATAATTGCATTGATTATATTTGCTTTCTTTAATGAGATTGTTATTTTTGTAAAGGCAATTCTCGGAATTGGCTATGAAGACGAGCCGAAGGAAAGTGTTCAGGATATCATCGAGCGTTACCAAAAAGAAAATTCTGAAAACGAAAAGCTCCCCGAGCAAAAGGAAAGCTCGGCTGACGAAGAGTAAACCTTTTAAAGTGGAGGATTACAATGAAAAAAACAGCTTGTATGGTGATTGCCGTTATAATGCTTGTGTGCATAGTTTTTAGCGGATGTACCGGGTCCTATGATAAATCGCCCGACCAATACGATAAAATTCGCTGGGCAGCTCCCGACTATAGCTTTATAATCAATCCGACCGACGACTGCAAGGGTACATATAAATTTGACGATACAAAGTACAACATCAAGGTTGAGTTTGACACGGTAACGCTGACAGCTTATGATACCGATAAAAAAGATACCGTGCTGTTTAAGGCGGATTGGATGTATGAGGATGACGATCTCTATATCTACAATATTGTGTTCAATACAACGGAGTATAAGAATTTTGAAGATAACTTTGCAGAGTTCGTAACTCTTAAACAGGAAAAAATTTAACAGAATTTAATCGGGAAGATTATGTTGACTTTATGTCAATTTATCTTCCCGATTTTTACTATTGTTTATTTTAACTAAAATCAAAAATTGAGGTTATAAAATTCGCCTAAAACGGCGGTTTTTTATTGTGATAAAGTTCAAAAAAAAGACGGTAAAATTATGCAATATTACGAAAATAAAAAAACTTGCACAAAAAGGAAAAACATTATTGTTGAATAGTTTTTTTTGTGATAGAATTTATGTATATAACTATGGGTAGGTACGCCCTTTTCCGTGGTCAGACGGTGCGAGCCTATTAATTCAGTCACTCCGGTTAATTGAAAAATAAGAAACCGATAGGTCAGAAAAGCGGTTTTTGAGGCGAATATCAAGTCTTAATTTTCAATTTAACCAAGTCGGAGGTAAATTTATGAAAACTAAACTAACACGTTTAACAAAACGTTCAGTTGCTATGATACTTGCTATTCTTATGATGTTATCTATGTTAATTGTAGGTACGTTAACTACTGCTAATGCAGCAATATCAGGTAATATTTATTTTGATAACTCTAAGACAAAGTGGAGTGATGTATACTGCTTTATTGGTCATAGCGGATATCTTCGTTCATACAGGATGTCTTTGGACAGTAACGGTGTATGGAAAACCGACAAAAGTTTTAGCAATGAATTTGGCGATGCTACCGGTATATTTTTTGCTTCAGCAAGCGGCGGATATAGCTTGTTAAGCGGTTCCAGTAGTTATAATCGTGATAATAGAAGTTCTTTGGGACTTTCTTCCGAGTACACAGCGACTTATACGGCTTCTGCAGGTAATATTGGAGCTACATACTGTTATGTTCCTGCATCGGCAAGTACTAATGCGTCATTATCATACTCGCAGACCCCGACAACTGTAAAATCGAATAATGGTGCTGTAGAATTACCCGCAGTTACGGATACTGACCTCAAAAACGTAATTAATAGTAATTACGTTCAGATTTTTATGGGTGAAGATCAAGGCTGGGGAGATAAAGATACTTACTATTTAATGTCCGCTGGTTCAACTTCACAAAAAGCAGCGTCAATTGGTAATCGTGCTGAATTTAAGGTAAATAGTGATTCCATTTGGCTTCAAGCTACAAAGACTGCTGTTTCAGCAGGCTCATCCGGAACATATAGTCTCAGTAACTCGTCTTCATGGGCAGGTGTTACAATTAACCGAGCATTAAGTGGCGGTAGCGGATATTTCCTGACAGGTTCTTCATCTTGGGGCGATTGTTCGGGTTCAGCCGGTTCTACAAGCGGAAACTACGCTTATTATTTACAATCAGCTACCGCTTCGATATCAACAACTTCTAAAACAATAACCAAAGGTTCATCAGCAGGCTCTGTTTCTGCTACTATTACAAAAGGTTACTATTCTTATAATAATGGTGGTAATAAAGCCATGCATATGGTTTATTACGCTAAGGATTCATCCGGAAATTTATATAAGATAGGAACAGGTAGCGACATTACCTCCAGTTCTTCCTCAGTAACACTAAGTGATACACAGTATTTGCCTTCAGGTACATATACCGTTTACGGTGTAATGAACGATGATGTTATAAATGTCAAGGCGTCGAATACATTTGCTCTTACAGTTAGTAATCCCACCCACAACGTAACTTTCTCACAGTCTACCGGAGGAACACTGACTGTTAACAGTTCTACAACTTCTCCGCAAAGTGTGGCAGAGGGTTCATATTATACAGTAAAAGCAACTCCGAATTCGGGGTGGAAGATAAAGTCGCTAAAAATCGACGGCGTTACCGAGACAAGTGCGACAGGAAAAACAGATGCATATTCAGTAAATAAATTAATGGGAACTTCCGATGTAGTGGTTTCCGTAGAGTTTGAACAAGATAAACAACCTGTCTGCTCGAGTGTTACACTGACGCGAAATCCGAGCGATCATCTTTATGTGGGTGAGAGTTGCACATTTACCGCAACGGCAAATAGCCCTGTATCAGGTGCGAGTCTGACATATACTTTCTATGTTGACGGTGTAGTAAAACAAAGCTTAAGCTCAAGAACATTTACAACAACATTCAATGACACAAACAGTCATACCATTTATGTAGTTGTAGAGGGCGGCACCGACTATACCTCTGTTGAGTCCTCTAAAATGACAGTAACACCGACTGCTGCTTCGTCTTCTAAGAATGTTACATACTATATAGACTTCCATGATAATACTCCGTCAAGTCCGACAATTAAGGTAGGAAGCGGCTCCGCTACGACCCTCACAAAGCAAGGAACAAGCACAGTTTATGCTGCAACAGTAAGTACTACGTATTACTATAATGCAGCAGGAGATAAAAATGTAGCTACAAGCGATATTTCCGCAACTGTTACGGCAAGCGGCACAAGCTACAATATTACAATTGACAAGGGAGCTATTCAAACAGGAGAAATCTGGTTCGAGGCTATTAACGAAACCTCTCAGTCACTTAAAATGGATAGTGCAAACAACTCGACAACCTTGATTCAAAGCGGATATAAAAGAATTTATCTTGCTAAGCCATACTCTTGGGGTAACAGTTCCAGCGGTTCCGAACCCAAGTGGCAAAATATAGGTATTTACTACTGGGATCCGGTTTCAAGCCAGGACTGGCAACACGGCGACAAAATGACACTTCTGGGATATGACAGCAGCTACTATTACTATTATGTTGATGTTAAATCCGGAGTTAACAATATCATTTTCCAGGGTTGGGGAACTAATACAACGAACGGAAAAGATCCTCTTGCACAGACCGATGATATAAAAGAAATCGGCGACAGCAACTTCTTCGAGCTTTCAAAGGACGATAGTGCCAGCCACGGATATGTAGGCAAAAAGAAATCCACAGGTAATGCTGTGATTCCGAGTTATACAAGATACTACAGTTCCGTTGCGATGAACGTTACAGAAGTTGTACAAGGCAACACAAGCACATATGTTAATATTGCCCCGACCTATAAAGGCGGAAAGGTTACATATACAAGTAATGATACAGGCGTTGTTACTGTTGATACAAGCGGTAACATCTTCCCAAAGGCTTCAGGCACAACAACAATTACCGTAAGAGTTTACGGTACTGTCGGAGCGTTGATAACAAGCAATACATCTAACGCGGATAGTATGACATATACTGTATCCGTAACTGTTAAGGACCCGACTAAGTTCGGAGATTTCAGCACGATGTCGCTTGAAAGCTCGACCTCGACAATTAATATTCCTCAGGTCAGCGGTAGTTATCCCGCAAAGGTTTCCGATGTAACAGCATTGGTATCGGGTGTTACAAATGTTCCTAAGAGTTCAACCGGCGGTTACAAAAACTCTGCTGTCATCACTAAGGTGAATGATTATAAGTACGAGGTAAAATATGCTAAAGCAAACAGTACCTTTACAGGCTACAGTGGTATTCAGATAATTGCTACAGCTACAACACAATCAATTAAACATCTTGCGGGTAAGCGTTACGGTATCAACTGTTGGAACAAGACCGGTGTGAGAAATGACGAAATTACTAAAACTATCACGAAGTCGAATTCAGACGGAGTTGAAACCGCAACAGCTAAAATGACGCTTGACGGCTCTACATTTGATGCTATTTATGTAGAATATACCTACGTTGATATAACCTTTAATTTTGATTACTACGAGTACAATACCCTGAGAAAGGTTCCGAAAACCGACGCTAAGGGTAATGAAGTAGTTGATGAAAGCGGAAATACAGTTTACGAGTATAAGAACTTCTATCAGTATGACGCTGAATATGTAGGTGTAGAAGACCGCTACAACCCGTTGTTTAACCAAAAAGTAAATGGTGAAGAAACGCACATTCACAAAATATATACTGTAGAACACTTTGAGGTACGCGATTCTACTGCCGCTACAGTTTCAGTTGCTGATTTAATCAATGCCAACAACAACTATGTTGCAGATGCACTTTATAATATGCCGTACAACGACTACTACAGTTATGTGCTTCCAAATGATAAGATTACTATTACAGCTCGTGATTCAGGAAAATATTCCGCAACTGTTAATGTAGAATTAACACATACTCCGAGAGAATACAGAGTATATCTGAATGGTAAATTAAACAATACTGTTAAATATCAGGAATACGTTGAGCTTACGGCAGGAGCTGACGCTAAGTGGTTCCAGACTGTCGACGGAAATAAAGTTGCATTGCTTGCAACAGGTGAAAGCTACCGCTTCAGAGTAACAAATGAAATTTATATTCAATCCGAAAGCGGAGCGACTGCTGCCGATAAGGAAAACCGCTCTGTAGTAAGCTACTCAGGCTATGAGATAACTCACGATAACAATGTTGAAAAGCTGGCACAGAATTTCTACATTGCCGATTTCTTCGATCCCACTAAGGTTATCGACCCAGACAGCGTTCCCGATGAGGACGGAAATAAACTTCCGTATGATGACGTTGCTTTTGTCGGCGGCGGTGTAATGTATTATTCCCTTACCGACGGAGTTGTTAACCAAAACGTTGTTAGTGCTGGTTACGCTGATAGTAACGGCAAGGCTAACACCGATGAGCTTAAGGCGTTTATTAAATCTAAGATTGAGCTAAACGACGGCTCAGAATATACCGACAGCAAGGAGCTTGCTAAGGCTATTGCATACGGTACGGAGATTCAGCCGACAGTTGACAGAGTTAACAACCGCAGCACAGGACTTGTCTACAGATACCTGCCGTTTACCGTTTATAACAGAAACGGAAACGACTTGGTTAAGGACGAGGAAACAGGAGAGTTCACAACTACAACAAATTCCAACACCTTCCGTTATTCAAACTCTCTCCAGGCTTACCAATATATCTACTCATCAAGGTCCGATAATAATCCGTCCAATGCAGGCAGGGATATGAGACTTTACGCGTACTATATCTATTCCTACACAGCGTACGATAAAAATACCGGTATACCTGAGACACAATACGAGGTAGTTGTTTCCGGTAATTACGCTGACGCACCAACATATTTAAAGAACTAAAAAAATAACAAAAGCGTGCAGTTCAAACGAACTGCACGCTTTTTCTATAGAGATTTTTTTCGTATTTCGTTTATCACTCAAAAGTTAAATGTTTATCATACTTTTGGTATTTCGCAAACTTTTCAGAAAAAATCATTATTAATTATTAATTAAACTTTCTTCCCATTCTTTTTCTCTAAAACCCGTGAGGACCGTATTTCCCGAAATCACAAGCGGACGTTTAACAAGCATTCCGTCACTTGCTAAAAGCTTTAGCTGTTCGTCCTCGCTCATATTGGGTAGCTTATCCTTAAGTCCCGAATCGCGGTATATCATTCCGCTTGTATTGAAGAACTTTTTCAGAGCAAGTCCGCTATTTTCGTACCATTTTTTAAGCTCCTCAAAGCTCGGGTTATCAAGCTTAATATCACGATCAGTATACTCGATGTTATTTTCATCGAGCCATTTTTTTGCCTTTTTGCAGGTTGAGCATTTTGGATATTCTAAAAATAACATAGTTTATTCTCCGAAACATTCAACGAGTACGGCTTTCTGAGCGTGAAGGCGGTTTTCTGCCTCCTCAAAAATCTCGTTAGCATGAGCCTCAAAAACATCGGCGGTAATTTCCTCGCCGCGATGAGCAGGCAAGCAATGGAGAACCATACAATCCTTATTTGTAACAGCCATAAGCTCGGCGTTAACCTGATATCCTTCAAATGCCTTTTCGCGGATTTTCTTCTCCTCTTCCTGACCCATAGATGCCCATACGTCAGTATACACAACATCAGCATTTTTAGCCGCATCAATCGGATTTCTGCAGATTTCAAATTTGCCGTCAGCACCGTACTTGTTGCCGAAATCGATAATATGTTGCGGTGGATCGTAGCCCTCGGGACAAGCAACAGAAATGCTCATTCCCGTTGAAAGTGCACCCACGATAAGCGAGTTCATCATATTGTTTCCGTCGCCGATAAAGCACATCTTTAAGCCCTCGAGCTTGCCCTTAAACTCGCGGATAGTCATTAAATCAGCGAGTACCTGACAAGGGTGGCAGTAGTCTGTAAGTCCGTTAATAATAGGGATTGAGCCGTGTTTTGCAAGAGCCTCAACCTCGCTCTGCTCAAAGGTACGAATCATAATTCCGTCGATAAAGCGAGAGAGAACTCGTGCTGTATCCTCAACAGGCTCGCCTCTGCCGATTTGAAGGTCGCTTGACGATAAGAACAGCGGGTAACCGCCGAGCTGAGTCATTCCGACCTCGAAAGATACACGTGTACGTGTTGATGCCTTTTCAAAAATCATACCGAGCGTCTTGCCTTTAAGGTGCTTATGCTCGATTCCGTGCTTTTGTTCATACTTCAGCTGGTCCGCGAGGTTTAAAGTGTTGATAATTTCCTCGGTTGACCAGTCCTCGAGTTTAAGTAAATGTTTCATTATATGTCCTCCTGAATTGTTTTATCTAAGATTTCAACCGCCTCGTCAATTTCATCAAAACTTATGTTAAGCGGCGGAAGCATTCTGAGAAGATTTTTTGCCGTAATAATCAGAAGTCCGTTTTCAACGCACTTTACGGCTATGTTGTGGGCGTTGTCCTTTTCAAGCTCAATGCCGACCATCAATCCCAGGTTTCTGACCGATTTTACACCCTTTATCTTGAGGAGCTTTTCTTTTAGGTAAGCTCCTTTTTCGTTTACTTCGTCTAAAAATTTCTCGTCCGAAACTTTTGAGAGAACGTAATTTGCACCCGCACAAACCACGGGATTTGCACCGAAGGTTGTGCCGTGATTTGAAGGCTGCATAACATTCTCAAGCTTTTCTGTACAAAGGCAAGCTCCTATCGGAAGTCCTCCGCCAAGTCCTTTGGCACAGGTAATGAGGTCGGGAACAATATCAAAATTTTCGTAGCAGAAAAGTTTTCCCGTACGTCCGACGCCCGTCTGAACCTCGTCAGCAATAAGAACAATATCCTTATCGTCACAAAGTTTTCGAACAGCTTGTACAAAACTTTTATCAAGTATATTAACTCCGCCCTCGCCCTGCACACATTCAATTAAAACAGCACAGGTTTTGTCGCTTATTAAATTTTCAATGCTTTTAATATCGTTGGCGTCAGCGTACAAAAAGCCTTCGGTAAATGGGAAAAAGAAGTTGTGAAAGCTATCCTGACCCGTTGCGGAAAGAGTGGTAACGGTACGACCGTGGAAGGAGTTTTTTAGAGTGATAATCTCGTTTCTTCCCGAGCCGTATTTATCAAAGCTGTATTTTCTCGCAATTTTAATTGCACATTCGTTAGCCTCGGCACCGCTGTTCCCATAACAGACCTTTGTAAAAGGAGTGAGTGTGCAGAGCTTTTCGGCGAGCTTTGATGGCTCGGGACTGTAAAAATAGTTGCTCATATGCTGAATTGATGAGGCCTGCTTTGTAACAGCCTCAACCCAGCCGTCGTCGCAGTATCCGAGCGAATTTACGCCGATACCCGAGCTTACGTCAAGATATTTCTTTCCGTCCTCGTCGAACGCATAGCAGCCTTTACCGCTTTTTAAGGCTACGTCATAACGTCCGTAGGTATTCATTATATATTTTTTGTCCTGTTGTTTTGTATCCATAAAAGTTATCCTATTTTGAAAATACGAATAGATCTCCGCGTTTTTTAAAGCCGAGACTTTTCCAGAAATTTTGTCCGGTTAAATTATCCTGATAGCAGAAAATATGAGTTTTGTCAATTCCGTCAGCCATAATTTTTTTAATCGCCTCTGTTGCGAGTGCGTTTCCGATATGCTTGCGGCGAAATTCGGGTAAAACCGCCATATGATGAATAAAACCGCGTCTGCCGTCGTGACCGGCTAAGACTGTTCCGACGATTTTTCCGTCGATGATTGCAACCTGACTCATTTC
>JAFLSL010000120.1 GCA_022510985.1 Ruminococcus sp.
ACAAGGCCGTGTTGTTCAAATTGAGGGAGAAAGAATTGTTGTTCAGGTATTTGAGGGTACGAGAAACATAAGCCTCGTTAATACCAAAACAAGACTTACCGGTCACCCGATGGAGCAAGCGTTATCGCCTGAGATTATCGGTCGTGTACTAGACGGGGCAGGTCGTCCGATAGACGGTTTGGGAGAAATTTTCCCCGAAAAGCGTGCTAACGTAAACGGCACACCGATAAATCCCGTATCACGAGTTTATCCGACAAACTATATTAACACAGGTATTTCAACAATTGACACGCTTATGACGCTTATCCGCGGTCAGAAACTTCCGATTTTCTCCGGCTCGGGTATGAAGCACAACGACTTAGCCGTTCAGATTGTACGTCAGGCTAAAATCAGCGGTGCTACCGAGGACAACTTCTGCGTTGTTTTTGCGGCCATGGGCGTTCAGAAGGACGTTGCGGAATACTTTAGAAAATCATTTGAGGAATCGGGCGTTCTTTCTCACGTTGTAATGCTTTTAAACCTTTCTAACGACCCGATTATTGAAAGAACTCTTACGCCGAGATGTGCACTTACAATTGCTGAGTATCTCGCATTTGACCTTGATATGCACGTTCTCGTTATTATGACGGATATGACCTCATACGCTGAGGCTCTTCGAGAATTCTCCTCATCTAAGGGAGAGATTCCTGGACGAAAAGGATATCCCGGTTATCTTTACTCTGACCTCGCATCTATTTACGAGAGAGCGGGTATGATTAAAGGTCACGAGGGTTCGGTTACACAGATTCCGATTCTCACTATGCCTAACGACGACATTACTCATCCTATCCCCGACCTTACAGGATATATTACAGAAGGTCAGATTACTCTCGACCGTAATTTGCAGGGTCAGGGCTACTACCCGCCCGTATCAGTTCTTCCCTCTCTTTCAAGACTTATGAAGGATGGTATCGGCGAAGGCTTTACAAGAGCGGACCATCAGGCACTTGCAAACCAGCTTTTCGCATCCTATGCTAAGGTTATCGACGCACGTTCACTCGCTTCCGTTATCGGTGAAGAGGAGCTTTCTCCTATCGACAAACAGTATATGGAATTCGGAAAACTTTTTGAAACAAGATTTGTTAATCAGGGATTTAACGAAAACCGTGATATTACAGAAAGCTTAGATTTAGGCTGGGAGCTTCTTTCAACATTGCCGAGAAGTGAGCTAGACAGAGTTGACGACGAACTACTCGACAAATACTATAAATCCTAAAAGGAGATTCATCAATGGCAGTTCAGGCGGTACCTACAAAAGGTAATCTGATGAATACAAAAAAATCATTATCGCTCGCAAAAATGGGCTATGAGCTTATGGATAAGAAGAGAAACATTCTTATCAGAGAGATGATGATGCTTATAGATAAGGCGAATGAAATTCAAGGGGAAATTGACGGTGCTTACGAACAGGCGTATCAGGCACTTCAGAGAGCAAATATCGTTCACGGATACTGTTCGGATATAAGCAAAACAATTCCCGTTGAAAATTCGCTTTCGCTTGATTACCGCTCAGTTATGGGTGTTGAGATTCCGATTGTTAAAATGGACGCTCCCGACAAAACAAAGCTCCATTTCGGACTTAACTCGACGAGTACGGCACTCGACAATGCCTTTCAGAAATTTACCGAGGTAAAAATTCTTACGGCTGAGCTGGCGGAAATTGAGAACAGTGTATACAGACTTGCGGATTCGATTAAGAAAACGCAGAAAAGAGCCAACGCACTGAAAAATATTATGATACCTAAGTTTGAGGAAAGTGTAAAATTCATTACCGACGCTCTGGACGAAAAGGACAGAGAAGAATTTTCGAGAATGAAGGTAATCAAAAAACAGAAAAACAAGTAAAAAAGCTGTCCAAAAGGACAGCTTTTTGTTTTTAGTTTATAACTAAATTCCGTATTTATTTTTAAGGCGTTCAATTTTTTTCGAAAACAGCGGCGTGAAAATCAAGAGGAATATTATGTTTGAGATGACATAATATTGCAAGGTTATCGGGAGAGCAGAAATTACCGCACCGTAAAACCTCAACGGATTAAATGCTCCGTCAGACCATATTGTTGTCCACACGTCCATCATAAGTGAATATGCCACTCCCGATAAAGCTCCGTAAACAGCCAAAAGAAGCTTGCTCTTTATCAGCGGATTTGCGATTATTCCCGCGATAAAGCCGATTATTCCCCAGGAAAACATCTGAAACGGCGTCCATGGTCCTTGTCCGAAATAAAAATTTGAAATAAGTGCGGTAAGCGTTCCGGTTAAAAATCCGAATTCCGAGCCAAAATACATTCCCGAGATTATTACAATTGCGGTAACAGGCTTAAAAAACGGAATAGGAGCGAAGATAAATCTTCCCGCGACGGAGAAAGCCGTCATAACTGCGAGCAGAACTATTCTTCTTGTCGAAGAATTTTTACGCTCAAAGCTCAGAAAAAAAGGAACACACGCTAAGAAAACAACTGCGATTGAAATTATTGCGTAACTCCTTTCCGGGAACAAAGCTACCCCCAGAAAAACAGTCAGAGGAATTAATAAAATTGTAAATAAATACTTTAATACATTTTTAATCATTTACGCACCTTATGATATCTTCTGCCGTCACAGCATTTTTAATTATGTTTTTTGACATTTTTGAAGCGGAAGTTGTATAAAAAATATTCTCGCTGAAAAAAGCCTGAGCAGAGTTTTCGCTCGTTATATCGCCGTCAAAAAGCAGTCCGCATCTATCAGAAAACTCAGCGGCAAACTCGACATCGTGAGTTACCAAAACAATGGTTATTCCGCTTTTGCAAAGCTGTTTAAAAAAACTTCCGAGGTCATTTTTAGCGGAAGTATCAAGCCCCTTTGTCGGCTCGTCGAGAAGCAAAATATCGGGTTGTGATAGAAGGATTTTACATACCGCAGCACGTTGCAGCTCACCGCCGCTTAAATCATAGGGATGAGTTTTTAAATACTTTTTCAATTGAAAGGTTTTCGATAATTCTAAATAAGAATTATTAACAAGCTTGAAATCTTCCTCGAGTGTATCCTTAACAAAAACATTCTTTGGATTTTGCGGAAGATATGCAATATTTGAATTGCACTTAATTTTGCCTCTATAAGGCTTTAGAGAGCCGTTTAGGATATTTAAAAGAGTAGACTTTCCGCAACCGTTTTCTCCCAGCAGAGCGTAAATCTCGCCCTTATAAACATTAAGGCAACAGTTTCTCAGAATATCCTTTGATTTCTTCTCATATCGAAACCAAAGATTTTTGCAGGAAAGTATCTTATCGTTGCCTTTTAATTCTTTTATAGAAATTTCTTTTCTGCTGATATCAACCTTGGAAAGCATCTCTCTGCCCTCTTTTACGGTTATCGGGCATTTTCCTTCCGTATTAATTGCGTTAAAAATACGAACAGGGACGGGGAGCGTTTTATCAATTTTTTTGCCCTTTAAATCATTGCAAATATTTCTCGGAGAACCTTCTGATTTAATCTCACCGTTTTCAAGATAAACTACCCTGTCTGAAAGGTGGAAAACATCTTGCAGATGATGCTCGGCAATTATAACGGTAGTTCCGAAGTCATTGTTTATACGCTTTAGGGTATTAATAAACTCGGTTGCTGAAATCGGGTCTAGCATTGAGGTTGGCTCATCGAGGATAATAGCCTCGGGATTCATAGCCATAACCGAGGCAAGATTAAGCATTTGCTTTTCTCCGCCCGACAGATTATCAGTGGAGTGCTCAAAAATCTCTGATAACCCAAAATAGCTTGCAAACTCTGAAACCTTGGCACGGATAACTTCTTTTTCATATCCGAGGTTTTCAAGCCCAAAAGCAAGCTCGCTGTAAACCTTATCAGTTACAATCTGGGCGTCGGGATCCTGCATAATAAAACCGATATTCTCTGCACTTTCCTTTAAACTGAGTGTTTCTATCTTTTTTCTTTTATAGAATATTTCTCCGCTCATTTGACCGAAAGGAGTAAGCTCCTTTTTTAACATTCTGAGGAGTGTTGTTTTGCCTGAACCGGACTGACCGATAAGAAGAATAAAGTCGCCTGAATTTACTTTTAGATTAATGCCGTCAAGTACCTTTTGGTTGCAGGTATTGTAAGTAAAGCTTAGATTTTCGATATTAAAAATTTCCATATAAAAACCTCCTTTACTTCATATAAAAACGGCATTAGTGACAGAATAAAAAAAGATATGAAACCTGCCAAATTCAGCTCATCTATTTTAGGGAACACAAAACACGGATAAAATTCAAAAGAAGTATTTCCGATTAAAGAGGCAATGAATAAAAAGGCGGAAACTAAGAGATAAATAAAATCATATGGAGTGAATTTAAAGCGTGAGTAAAAAGTGCGTCTTTTTAGC